>JANTFL010000071.1 GCA_024763455.1 Sediminispirochaeta sp.
GTTTTTTTTTGTCTTTTTCAAAATACTGCTGTTAAAAAACAGCTGCTGCAAAGCTTTTTCCCCTGTATCCCGCCTTCTATATTCCGAGTTTTGCTCCAAGAATTTTAAGCGCTTCGTCGGTGGAGGATCCGGAAAGGATCTGTTTTGTCAGTATTTTTCCAAGCTGGACCCCTTCCTGGTCGAAAGAGTTGATATTCCATAAAAAACCCTGGAACATTACCTTGTTTTCATAGTGGGCGAGAAGTGCACCCAGCGATCCGGGTGTGAGCTTTTCCCCGTAAAGCAGTGAGGATGGTCTCCCCCCGTTAAAATTCTTGTTAGGGTTGCTGTTTTCACTGCCATTTGCAAAGGCCGCAATCTGGGCTGTCAGGTTCGCATTGAGTTTAGTCTGATTTGTCGATCCCGCTATTGTTACATCAACATCCTGCTGGGATTTCCGGAACCCGATAAACTGGAGGGGGACAATGTCCGTCCCCTGATGAAGAAGCTGGTAGAACGAATGCTGCCCATTGGTTCCCGGTTCACCGAAGATAACCGGCCCTGTCTTGTAGGAAAGAGGCTCTCCGTTTCTGTTTACACCTTTACCGTTACTTTCCATATCAAGCTGCTGCAGATGTGCCGGGAAACGCATCAGTGCCTGGCTGTAGGGGAGAATAGCAGTCATGGGGTACCCGAGCACGTTTCTCAAGTAGACTCCGATAAGGGCATCCATGAGGGGAGCGTTTTCCCGTATATTTGACTCCAGGGCACTTTTATCTGTTTCTGCAGCTCCCTGAAGAAATTCACTGAAAATCTCTTTTCCGAATGCCAGGGTAAGAACAGCTCCGCCTACTGCGCTGGTAGAGGAATACCTTCCGCCGATAAAGTCATCAATATAAAAGCTGTCCAGAAAATCATCTGATGCGGCCAGAGGGCTGGTAGCACTGGTAACGGCAATCATGTGCTTTGAAGGATCCAGTTCAGGGTTCTTTTTTTTCATCCACTGTATGGCCAAATCCCTGTTTGCCAGCGTTTCCTGGGTTGTTCCGCTTTTTGAAACCAGAATAAACAGTGATGTTTCCAGATCTGTAGTGCCGAGTACTGCAGCTGCATCGTCCGGATCGACGTTGGAGATAAACTTTGCTTCCATCCTCAGGTTTTCTCCGGCATACCCCCTCAAAGCAATATAGAGTGCCCGGGGTCCGAGATCCGATCCTCCGATACCAATCTGTATTACCGTTTCAAACTTTTTACCCGTAGAGCCCTTAATCTGTCCTGAGTGGATCTTTTCTGCAAAGAGTTCTATCCGCTCCTGTTGTTTCCTGTAGAAATCACGCTGATTCTTCCCCTCAAATACAACAGGATTTTCACTTTCCATCCGGGTCAGGTGATGCAATACCATTCTCCCTTCTCCGGGATTCATGATTTCACCACTGAGGACTGCCTGGTATTTATCCGTACACTGAAGTTCATCACTGAGATCCTGCAATATATTAATACTATCCTCATTTACCGGCTGAGCTGCGTAGTTATATCTCATCCCTCCTCCAAGAGGGATATCCATTTTCTGTATCCGTTCAGCTGTCAGTGCCTTTTTAACATCCATAGGAGAAGACTTTTGTAATTTTGTAAATGCAGCTGTTTTGTCTAAATTCTTATAGGTCATATATTCCTTCCTTATCGATACAATCTACGGAATTTTAGAGTGGATACGGAATAATTGCAAGGGATAAGAGAAACGGTTTGCTTGTTTTGGCTGTATGTGCTTTAATCGGTGTGGATAATTGCGTATAGTAGCATTATGAACAGCGAGTTGACGAAAATTTCCATAAATAACCCCTTTGACGACGCGCCTGTGTATTATATCAGGAACACTGTTTCTACCATGATACTGGCAAAAGAGCTGCTGAAAGCAGAAAGAAGTTTTTCTGCGGCAGTTTCCGGCAGTGTTATTGCCGCAGGGTTTCAGACTGGCGGAAGAGGGCGTATCCCCGGCAGAAGATGGGATGCTGCTGCAGGTAAAAACCTTACATTTACCCTTGTTATTGGCAAAGATATCCCCGGGGTGAAAGAGTTCCCCCTTTCGTTGTCTGCAGGGCTGGGGTTAGCCTTATATCTGGAGGGAGAACATCATCTGGCTCCAAAAATCAAGTGGCCGAATGATATACTAATAGATCGAAAGAAACTTTCCGGTATTCTTGTAGAAAGTGCAGGGGTGTACTATCTTCTTGGAATTGGTCTTAATGTGAATCAGGTACGATTCAACGGTGAACTGGCAGGAAGAGCAACTTCTTTAAAGCTGGAAACGGGAAGGGAATATGATCCATTGTACGAACTTTCGCTGCTCCTTGGATGGATCCGCCGGGCACTGGAAACTAAAAAGAAACGGAACGGTATAGAAGAAAGGCTTTACTCTTCGGGGTCGGAAGTTTCGTTTCTACCCGGGGACCCGGAACGGGAGGAGCCGTTTAAAGGGATTATCAGGGGGATCGGGGACGGCGGATTTCTGCTCCTTGAAAAAAGTGACGGCACCCTTTTTACCGCTGCCAGCGGAGAGATTGTCTACTGAACCAGGCTGTTCAAAGCCCTTTTAGAAACAAGGAGTAGTCTCTGTAGATTTTTTTATCAAGAAGTATCGCCGCGTGTCCCGTTTTGTAGGTATGAAAGTTTTTTATCCCGTTATTCTCTGCATAGAGACGGATTATATCCACAGGGTTCAGCTGGTCGTAAAGTGCTGCTTCGATCTGAACCCTTTCGGGCTGAATGGTAAGGGGGTAGGAAACAGGACTTATCAGCAAGTACGCTTTGTGTATTGTTTCTCTTGAAAACCCCTCCTTTTCATAACGGGGAAAGATCTCCTCCGGGGTGATAAAGGTATTCCAGTCAAGAACAGGGATCATCAATGCCAGGTGATCAAGTTCTTCCAATGACTGGAGCATGAGTGTGAGTGCTCCCCCCATGGATCCTCCCCACCCGCCGATGGAATCTGCTCCTTCAGCTATCAGATAGCTGTAGACCATTCGGAGTTCTTTAACCGAATTGATCATTATCTGAACAGTGTTCAGGGGAGAGGCTGTAACAAGGCCGTTCCCGGGAGATTCTCCTTTTTTCTGACGGTCCATATGGTAGGGGGGGATGTACATAACAATGTTATACCCTGCTTCGATTTCAGCTGTAAAAAATTTCTTTATAAACCCGAAGGCAAAATCTGAAACACCGAATCCGGGAACAAAAAGTACAACGTTGCTCCCCACAAAGGGTTGCTGCTTAAAAACGTAGAAAACTGCATCACCGGGAGTTTTATTCTTAAAAAAATCACTTTTGAACAACCATTTTTCGTAGTTTAATGGTACTTTTGATTTGATATGCCAATTGAGAAGCGGCTCGGTTTTTATGGGAGTACTGTCCGGAGCAACTTTGGTGAGCCGTTCCAGATCAAAGGAATCTATGTAGTTTTCTAAGGTGACTACATCACCGGGGGTAAAATTCTTTAGAATTCCCTTTTTATTTCTGTTGAGGCTGTAAGTGTCGAGGCTCTTCTGGATGGAGACACAGGATACCGTCATGAACACAAGTATTATGCATAAGAGACTCTTGATCAATATTTCCAGCCGTATCATTTCAAAACCCGCAGTGCATTTAAAATCGCTATAAGAGCAACCCCGACATCGGCAAAGACAGCTTCCCACATACCAGCAAGCCCGGAAGCACCGAGGCCGACAAAAAGCAGTTTTACACCCAGAGCAAATAGTATATTCTCCAGTACAATTGTTTTTGTTTTCCTGCTTACCTTAACCGCCTCGGCAATTTTGGAAGGAGCATCGGTCATAAGAACAATATCGGCGGTCTCGATTGCAGCGTCTGACCCCAGTTCTCCCATGGCAATTCCAGCATCGGCTAGGGCAATAACCGGGGCATCGTTTATACCGTCTCCTACGAAAGCGGTATAACCATCTTCCCTGGAAATAATTTCCGTAAGTTTGTTAACTTTGTCCTCCGGAAGCAGTTCAGCATGGTATTCATCAATCCCGGTTTCTTCCGCAACGCTTTTAGCGGTGTTCCTGTTGTCTCCGGTGAGCATTACAGTTTTACGGATGCCCAGCTTTTTAAGTTCCTTAAGAGCATTTTTTGAATCTCTCTTTATTCTGTCACTAATAACAATGTATCCGCTGTAAACACCGTCGATTACCACGTAGGCTACCGTAGCAGCAATATCGCAGTCGGTATGTTCTATATTTTCCCTGTGGAGGAGTTTGTCGTTCCCCACAAGAATGGTTTTACCGTTAATCACAGCCCTAATACCATACCCGGATATATCTTCGTGGGAAGCAACATCTGCTTCATTGACTTCTGTGCCCCATGCTTTTTTTATTGACTGGGCAACCGGGTGGTTGGAATGGGCTTCGGCAAGAGCGGCATTCTTTAACAGCTCTTTTCCCGTGAAGCCGTTTCTGGGATGAATTCCTGTAACTTCGAAAGTCCCGGTGGTAAGGGTTCCTGTTTTATCAAAAACAACTGTTTTTACCCTGGCCAGTATATCTATGTAGTTGGATCCTTTTATGAGAATTCCTTTTTTTGAAGCACCTCCGATTCCGCCGAAGTATCCCAGGGGAATGCTTATTACAAGAGCGCAGGGGCAGGAGATTACGAGAATAACCAGAGCCCGGTATATCCAGGTGCTGAAGAGTTCTCCTGGAATTAAAAGAGGGGGCAAAAGAGCTAACCCCAGGGCGGAGAAAACTACCATCGGTGTATAGTAACGGGCAAAGGTGGTGATAAACTTCTCTGTTTTTGCCTTTTTTTGAAGAGCCGCTTCCACCATTTCAAGGATTCTGGATATGGAAGATGATGCAAATGTTTTTGTAGTCTTTACGGTAAGTGAACCTGAAAGGAGGACCATCCCTGCAAGGACTATTTCTCCCTCTTGTATGCTTCTGGGAACAGATTCACCGGTAAGCGCAGATGTATCAGCCCTGGATGCACCGGAGATGACCTCCCCGTCCAAAGGAACCCGTTCTCCCGGTTTAATCAGAATAACACTGCCTGTTTCCACATCCTCGGGATTAACCTCGGTGTATTCATCTCCCTTTAGTACCCTGGCTGTTTCAGGACGTATCTCCATAAGGGATTTAATGGATCTTCTGGACTTGTCCAGGGCAACATCTTCAAAAAACTCACCTATTGTAAAGAATATCATCACACCGGCTGCCTCAGGCAGAGCATGTATGAACATGGCCCCTAGTGTTGCTACTGCCATGAGAAAGTTTTCGTCAAAGATGCGCCCTTTAAGTATATTCCGGCCTGCTGCCCTCAGTACCTTCCAGCCGGCAAACAGATAAGCTGTAAGGAAAACTGCCCATTCACCAAGATGATACGGGGTTGTTTCCAGGGGCTTTAGAAATAGCATACCGCCGATAAACAGGGTCAGCAGTCCCCCGATGCGCAGCAGCTCTCTTTTAAAATTCAGTTCCTCCTCATCTCCTTCACTGGCTGAATCGGCAACCAGTACAACATCAGGTTCTATCTCGTTTATAAGTTTTTCGGCATCAGCTATGTCCTCAGTATCAATCTGAAGCTGTGCTGTGGCAAAGTTGATGGATGCAAACTGTACGCTGTCCAGTTTTTTTAGTCCATTTTCCATTTTTAAAGCACAGTCAGCGCAGTCAAGGTTTTTTAAGGTATATTTTTCCATGCTTTTACTCCTTTATATGGGTAAGGCCGGTGTTAATAATCTGTTTTACATGTTCGTCCTTAAGAGAGTAAAAAGCTGACTTTCCCGCTTTCCTGAACTTTACCAGATCAGCCTGACGCAGGGTTTTGAGCTGATGCGAAGTTGCCGACTGGCTGATATTCAGAATCATTGAAAGATCGCATACACACATTTCAGCTTCCGACAAGGCACTAAGGATCCGTATACGATGAGTATATAATCATATGTAATATTAATTAGTAAGCCAGTCAAGTAAAAATTACCCTTGTCATTACAGCCTAAAGAATGTAATGTTATCTTCCGGAGGATTGCTATGTCTGAACCAACACGTGAAGAAGCTTTTGAGCTGTTAAAGAAGTATACTAAATCGGAAAACCTGATAAAGCACGCTCTTTCGGTTGAGGGAGTAATGCGCTACTTTGCCAAAAAACACGGTGAAGATGCTGATAAATGGGGCCTTGTAGGCCTTGTCCATGATCTGGACTACGATATGTACCCAGATGAGCACTGTATAAAAGTCAGGGAGATCCTTGAAGAAGAGAACTGGCCCGAAGAGTATATCAGGGCGGTTCAAAGTCATGGTTACGGGATCTGCATCGATGTAAAACCTGAATCGCTTATGGAAAAAACCCTTTTTGCCATAGATGAACTTACCGGTCTTATTACAGCGACTGCCCTTGTCAGGCCTTCTAAAAGCGTTCTGGACATGAAAGCCAAGTCGGTTAAAAAGAAATGGAAGGCTAAGCAGTTTTCTGCCGGAGTCAACCGGGAACTTATAGAAAAGGGTGCAGAGGATCTGGGAGTGGAGCTCAGTGACCTTATTACGGATACCATAATGGGTATGAGAACAGTAGCTAAGGCGATTGGTCTGAAAGGTGATGTCCCGGAGGAATGAAAATTAATTTTTTTTCATTTTTTTGTTGATGATCTGCAAAAGTATTTGTATCTTTCATTCAGAAATTAATTAATCAATCCATTTAAATTGATAAAATTTTGTTAGTGAGGTGAATAAGATGGCGAAACAACTTCTTTTCAACGAAGAGGCCAGAAGATCTCTATCGGCAGGTGTGGAGAAGATCTCCAATGCGGTAAAGGTTACTCTGGGACCAAAGGGAAGAAATGTACTTCTCGACAAGAAATTCGGAGCTCCAACAGTTACTAAAGATGGTGTTTCTGTTGCTAAGGAGATCGAATTAGAAGATCCCTATGAGAATATGGGGGCTCAGCTGCTGAAAGAGGTAGCTACAAAAACCAATGATGTAGCCGGTGACGGAACAACGACTGCAACTGTACTTGCATATTCCATCACTAAAGAGGGAATGAAAAGTGTTGCTGCAGGGATTAATCCTATGGGCATCAAAAGGGGAATTGACAAGGCTGTAGCAGATGCTGTTGCCGAAATCAAAAAAATGGCAAAGGAGATCAAGGATAAGGAAGAAATCGCCCAGGTTGCTTCCATCTCTGCAAATAACGACAGGGAAATCGGTGATGAAATTGCCAGTGCAATGGAAAAAGTTGGAAAGGATGGAGTTATAACTGTAGAGGAATCCAAAACAATCGATTCGTATACTGATTTTGTAGAAGGTATGCAGTTTGACAGAGGATACCTTTCATCATATTTTGCAACAAACAGGGACACAATGACTGCTGTTCTGGATAATCCCTACATTCTTATCTATGATAAAAAAATCTCAGCTATGAAGGACCTTCTTCCTATTCTTGAGAAAATAGCCCAGGCAGGTAAACCGCTCCTTATTATTGCAGAGGATGTTGAAGGTGAAGCTCTTGCAACCCTCGTTGTAAACAACTTACGAGGCACACTGAATGTAGTTGCTGTTAAGGCTCCTGGTTTTGGTGATAGAAGAAAGGCTATGCTGGAAGATATTGCAATTCTTACAGGCGGAGAAGTTATATCCGAAGATCTCGGTATGAAACTCGAGAATGCGGATGTTCCCCAGCTTGGAACTGCAAAAACAGTAAAAGTTGAGAAGGAAAATACTACAATTATCAATGGAAACGGGAAAGCTTCCGACCTCAAAGACCGGATTGCTCAGATCAAGGGACAGATTGAAGACACAACCTCTGATTATGACAGAGAGAAACTTCAGGAAAGACTTGCAAAACTTGCAGGCGGTGTTGCGGTGATTAATGTAGGCGCGGCTACCGAGGTTGAGCTTAAAGAGAAAAAGCACAGAGTAGAAGATGCTCTTTCTGCAACACGAGCCGCTATCGACGAAGGAATTATTCCCGGCGGTGGTGTGACTCTCATCCAGGTTGCAAACTCTCTCGAGAAAAAAGATATCGAAACATTAACGGATGAGGAACAGATTGGATACAAGATTGTCCGGAGAGCTCTTGAAGAGCCGATCCGTCAGATTGCAATAAACGCAGGCCTCGATGGTGCAATTATTGCAGATAAAGCAAAGCATGAAAAGAAAGGTGTAGGATTTGATGCTTCAGCAATGGAATGGACAGATATGCTCAAAGCTGGAATTATAGATCCTGCCAAGGTAACGAGAAGTGCTCTTCAGAATGCTGCTTCAATCGCAGCGCTCCTTCTTACTACAGAGTGTGCAGTTACTGATCTTCCTGAACCGGAAGCTGCTGCACCTGCTATGCCCGGCGGCGGAATGGGCGGAATGGGAGGTATGGGCGGCATGATGTAATGTCATCCTCCTCTAGTAAGGCTCTCATGCTGTTAACAGCATGAGAGTTTTTTGTTATACTCAAATGGTACATATGGAGCGAGTTGAACCATGACCAGAGAAGATTTTGTATTTTCAGTAGGATATCAGGGTATTGCAGCGATTGTGGATAAATCTGCTAGGAGTAAGTACGGTAAGTTGTCTACAGCAGAACTGGCAGAAAAAGGGCTTTTCCGGGCATCATTATGCAGTGCACTCTATGCAGACAGTGAAGAGGAAATGAAGTCGGTAACCGAGATCTACAATAGCAGAAACAGAGCTGATGTAAAATCACCGGAGGATATGAAACGGCTTCTCGGTGTGTTCGGTGTGCCTGACAACATTACCAAAATTATAGCGATTTGAGGGCAAAGGTTGTCCTTGACTCTCTTCATGTATCATGATACTTTTTCTCCACATTCAAATTTAATCGAGGTTAATACTATATGATGAATTTATTTTCAAAACTACCGATTCTTTTGGGATCTGCAGAGGGTGGTACTGCTGCCGGCGGTTCCGGACAGATGGTGACCACTTTTATCACCTTCGGTCTTGTCATTCTTATCTTTTATTTTTTAATTATCCGTCCCCAGAACAAAAAGCAGAAAGAAGCCAAGAAAATGCTTGAAGCTATTAAAAAGGGCGATAAAGCTGTAACTATTGGTGGAATTCACGGAACAGTTGTTGCTGTTAAGGATACTACTGTTGTTATTAAAGTGGATGACAATACAAAATTAGAGTTTACTAAGAGTGCCATTGCTTCAGTTGGAGCTGGAGAAACAAGCGCAGCTAAGTAACAGGATAAAAAAAATATTTTTAAAGATCAGTGCAGTTTGATACTGCAAATCTTTTTTTAATATTCCCGAAACTGGAGTAGAATATGAACAAACGTGCACGACTATTTGTTGTACTTCTTGTTCTTGCTGTAGGACTTTTCTTTTTGTATCCCACATTCAAGTGGTATTTTATGGTGCCTCAGGCGCAAAAAGAACTGGCAGCAGGGTCAAGAGAACAAATCAAGGCATACGCACGCGGCCGGGCTGCCAAAGAGCTGGAAGAATTGAAGGCAATGGTAACCAAGGATCCGGATGCGTTGATGCCCGAAAATTACGATTTTCTTATTGAAACTGCAAAAGAGAACTATAAACTGGAAAAGCAGAAGATCCCTTCCAAATGGACTGTTGTCGATGTCCTGAAAAGTCTGGGTAGTGAAAAAGAATTGTTTGACAGTCTGGAATCCCATTACAGGGAAAATCTTCTTTCTCTCAAAGAGGAAAGCAGTAAAATTCTGCAGCTTGGTTTGGATCTGTCAGGAGGTATGAGTATCCTCCTTGAGGCGGATATGGACAGCCTTGAAAAGCGGCTGGGGCATACTCCTACGGCCGATGATCAGATGCAGGCTGTCAGCAGAGCCATGGAAATTCTGAATAACCGTATTGATAAATTCGGTGTTTCTGAACCTCAGATCAGGAAGCAGGGAACAAATGGGATTCTTATAGAGATCCCCGGTGCTGCAGATCCCGACAGAGTTAACAGTTTCCTCATGGGAAAAGGCTCTTTAACCTTTCATATAGTTGATCAGGAAGCCAGTCAGAAAGTGACGACTTATTTTAGCGAGCATCCTGCTGAGATGTATAATGAGGATGGCAGTATCCGAAGGCCTGATTTTCTTGATCCCGGCGATGTAATACGGGGATATTATGTAAAGGATCAGTATGGGATTGATCAACTTAAACGGTATGTAGTTGTACGGGAAGAGATTGGACTTGACGGTAATCATATCAAGGACGCTGTTGTAGGAAATCATCCGATAACAGGGAAACCGGTAATAAACTTTACCCTGGATGTTGAAGGCGGAGAGATTTTCTTTAAGCTGACGACGGCTAACAAAGGCAAAACAATGGCCATCCTTTTGGATGACAAGGTTAAGTCCATGGCTACTATTCAGGAGCCGATCCGGGACCGTGTACAGATGACAGGTTTTGACAGGAACGAAGCGAATGATCTTGCGCTTGTACTGCGTACCGCTGCATTGCCCGTAGATCTTGTCGTAAGTAATCAGCAGGCTGTAGGAGCTTCTCTTGGGGAAGACTCTGTTAAGCAGGGGTTAAGTGCAATAACTCTGGGATTTATCCTGGTCATAGCATTTATGCTTGTTTACTACCTGGGAGCAGGTATTATTGCAGATTTAGCATTGATTCTGAACATAATATTTATGATTGCTGTACTTTCGGCTTTTAACCTGACCCTGACTTTGACAAGTATTGCAGGTATTATCCTGACAGTCGGTATGTCTGTGGATGCCAATGTAATTATCTTTGAACGAATTAAAGAGGAGCTCCGGCTCGGAAAGTCTCCCGAGGCTTCTGTGAGAGCCGGTTTTAGAAAGGCGTTCTGGACGATTATGGATGCTAATGTAACCACATTTATTGCTGCTCTTGTTTTATCCCAGATGGGAACTGGTCTCGTTCAGGGATTTGCAAATACTCTGGCGGTAGGTATCGTAAGCTCAATGTTTACTGCACTCTTCGTAGCTCACCTTATGTTTGACTTTCTGGTTGAACAGGTCAAGGTCAAGAAGCTCAGTATAAGCTGGAGGATATGATGAAAAGAGTAGTTAGATTTACGAAAATACGCTATATCATGTTCCTCTTTTCAATTGTTGTAATTGTTGGTGGAATAATAGGAACTGTGCATAACGGCGGATACAATCTGGGAATAGATTTTCAGGCAGGTTTGAATCAGCGTGTACAGATAGCCCCTGCAGGAGTTGAAGTAACCTATTCAGGCGTGGGCGATGCCTCTCTTGAGCTGCAGGGAAATGTTTTAACTGTTGTTGTAAGAGGTGAAAAGGGAGTTGAAAAGTATCCTTTTGATCTTAAGGAAGCTGGAACAATAAAGATTTTAACTGATAACCTGAATTCTGTTACAGGAGTGAAGGCTGAAGTTAAAACAAGTCTTGATTCTCCGGCGGTTGATATTGTTGCCGGATTGAATTACCCGCTTGAGTTGACCAAGGATCCTTCGTATCTGAACGTTAAAAATAGCGATGAGAGCAATTATGTAACAATAGACAAAATTAGATCATCACTTGCTTCTCTCGGTAATCCGCAGGTGCAGATTGTAGGAAAAGAAAGTAATCAGGAATTTCAGATTAGAGTCGGAGATCCCCAAGGTAATATGAAGCAGGAGCTCGAGAACAAGATCGTAAGTCTTCTTGAGAACTCTTTCGGTAAGCATGTAGCTGTTGTAAAACAGTCAGATTATGTTGGGCCGAAGTTTTCAAGCACCCTGGCTCAGGCTTCTATCAGTTTGACGTTAACAGCACTGGTTCTGGTTTTGGTTTACCTCTGGTTTAGATTTAAGCTTGCCTTTGGTGTATCCGCAATAATGGCTTTATTTCATGATGTGCTCATTATGCTTGGTTTCATAGGGACCTTTCAGCTTGAAGTCAGTACAACTACCATAGCAGCAGTGCTGACAATTATCGGGTACTCGTTGAACGATACTATTGTAGTATTTGACCGTATCCGTGAAAATACAGGTCTCTTGAAGGGAGAAAAATTCTCAAAGGTTGTGGATATAAGTATTACCCAGTCTTTAAGCAGAACGATAATTACTTCACTTACAACCTTGATTGCGGTTCTTGCCCTGTACCTGTTCGGAACCGGACCTATAAAGGATTTTGCACTTAACCTGATTATCGGTATTGTGGCAGGTACATACTCCTCGATATTTATTGCATCTCCGATACTTCTTGGATGGACAAATGTTGCCAGGAAAAGAGAGCTTAAAAAGAGCGGTGTTGCGGATAAAATTAAGGAAGTTGAAGAAAAGTCTGTAGAAAAGGGTGATTCCCTTGAGATTCGAAGAACTGCCGATATTCCAACCATTGAAAGAAAAAAGAAAGGAAAGCGGAAAAAGAAAAAATAGTTTTTTTCGAATAGTTTAAGCCGGTCTTTCAGGACCGGCTTTTTCATGTACAATGGAGAAGTAGAATGTTTGATTATCTTAGAATGTTCATAGACCGGGATAATCCTCTTATGAAAGAACTGGAAGAGCAGAGTCTGGGACGCGATGATGTTCAGCCTGCCGTTGAACCGGAATTGGGCAAGTTTTTAGGGCTTTTAATTCGTCTTACCAAAGCGAAACGGGTGCTGGAGCTTGGTTCCGGTGTCGGTTATTCTTCTTTATGGCTGGGTGAAGCAGTGAAAGCGACCGGAGGGAAGGTTGTTACT
>JANTFL010000072.1 GCA_024763455.1 Sediminispirochaeta sp.
CCTTTGTTGAAATCGTGAAAATCGAATTCCTTGGGAGATCTAGAGCTCCACAGACGCAGGGTATTTACCGTTTTGCCGCCGTAACCGACAATGGGAGTATCATAGGCAACTCCTATAATGGTTTCGGTATCTACCCATCTATGTACCACTTTTCCGTTTTCGTTAACAGTTTCAACTCTCCCTCCGAATGAAACAGGAACAGAAAGGTCAAAGCGTTCCAGTTCCCATGGATTTCCGTATATGAGCCAGTTGTCAGGCAGCTCTACCTGATACCCGTTCTCTATTTTCTGTTTAAATATTCCGTATTCATACCGTATCCCGTAGCCGTATGCAGGATAGTCAAGTGTGGCCAGGGAATCCATGAAACATGCTGCAAGCCGGCCAAGTCCTCCGTTTCCCAGTCCGGCATCTGTTTCCAGTTCCTCCAGTTCTGCGAAGTTGAATCCACTTTCCGCAAGGGCCTGTTCTGTTTCTTTCCTGATCCCGATATTTATGGAATTGTTTCCCAAAGACCGGCCCATAAGGAATTCCAGGGAAAGGTAGTAAACATGTTTTACTTTCTTCGCATCATGGGATTTCTTGGTTTTAATCCAGCGGTCAGTAATTCTGTCTTTAATTGTATGGGAAAGTGCAAGGAATTTTTCGTTTGAAGATGCATATTCTTTCTCAGCCCCAAGGGTAAACTTGAGGTGTTCAATAATATCCCTTTTAATCGATTCTTTATCTCTTCCACTGCGGCAGCTTATGTTGTTCTCTGTCACTTCGTTCTCCCTGTATGTCAAGATAGTGTGCATTTATGTATCAAAAGGAGTATACATAAAAGAGGATAAAAGTAATAGTCTCAGGCGCCAAGGATTCCGGTGGTCTTTACAGACACAAACCTCAAATTGTACTATGCAGAGGTGAATAAGATTCTTAAAAGCATTACCATACTTTCCGGACTGGCGTTTCTCTTTTTTCTTTTACTCTCTGTTAGAATGCTTATCCAGACCCCTTTTGTTACAAAGGAGGGGTTTTCAAAGGTGGAGGAAAGAGAGTTTCATTATGCTTTATTCCTTCCGGTTACCAACCAGTCTTTTTTCCAACGGTTACGGGAAGGAGCGCTCGATGCTGCCGCTGCAAAAAATTGTGCCGTAACGTTTCATTCCATTTATGAAGATCCCGACAGCTTGTCCATGGTTCAGTACTCCGGTTTTAACGGAATCGGATTGTATCTGTATGAAAATGATAAAAAAACCATGGATCTTTTAAAAACTATTCAGGACAAGGGAATTCCCATTGTTCAAATAGAAAGTGAAATCATACAAGGGCCAGCCACCTTTCTTATCGGCACCAATAATTTTAATGTTGGGAAAGGGATTGGTAAGCTCGCCCTTCAGACAGGTTTTGATTCTCTTAATATGGTACTTGTGTACAGCAGAAAAAATCCCGGGGTGTATTCTGATGCCACCCTTATTGAAATGGGAATAAAAAATGTCCTGAAGGAAAAACTCTCCATGCTCAGAAGAGAGGCCACCAGCCTCAATCCTCTCGATGCAGAGAGGATTGTGTATGATATTTTAAAAAATGATCCTTCTGTTGATGTTCTGGTCTTAACCGATCCCAATGATACTCTTGTTGCAGTCCAGGCTATTATCGATCTAAATCTTGTGGGGAAAGTGCAAATCATAGGTTTTGGGGATCAGGAACTTATCAAAACATACATTGATAAAGGTCTTATTCTTGGCAGTATTGTAAGAAACCCCTACAGGATAGGGTATTCCGCGGTTATGGCTCTCTATGAGCTTAGTACAAACAGCTACACCTCCTCCTTTGTTGATACCGGTATAACGCTCTTGCGGAGGGACAGACAATGAAAAACTCATTAAGCTCCCGGTTACTGGTATATTTGGTAATCAGTATGTTGATTATTCTGTTCTCAATGGGGGTGGTTCTTGTAATATCCCTTAAACTGCAGGAAGTAGCCGACCGCCGGTTTAAGGATGAGCAGTATTTTCAGCAGCTTCAGAACCAGTTAACCGAACTTCAATCCCCTCTCAACACATACTTAACCAGTTATTCATCTTCAGCATTATCAAAACTGTTGTTTATCAGTGAAACCCTTCATGAGTCGATTCCAGAAAACCGGCCGATTACCTCAAGGAATTCGGATCTGATAAAAAGGGAGATCTATTTTCTTATAGATGCTTATCTCGACCGCTTATCTGAGGTTATTGAGCAGAAAAGAGGGCGGAAGGTACAGCAGTATGTTCAGAATTATGATGACCTTTTAACCATGTATTCCTATATAAACCGTGAAATAAATACGGTGAGTCTTCTTGGGTTTCGTGTCCAGTTGGAGGTTTACCGCAACTTTCTTGATTTTTTCAGAAAGCTGCAGCTCTACGGACTTCTCCAGATTATCCTGGCTACGGCTCTGTCTTTTTCGCTTCTTATGCGGCTTGTTGGTACCTTTGCAGGCCCGATGGCTCAGCTCTCAGCTTTGGCTGGAAAACTGTCTGCAGGCGAATTCAGTATTCCTGATATCCATTTGTCATCGGTAAATGAGGTTAATCAGGTAGCAGAGGCTTTCAATCAGATGAAACATAATATACACCGCTATATTGAAGAATTACAGGAAAAGAAAGAGTTTGAGCGTCAGGTTATGGAAGAGAAGGTCAGAAATCTGAGAATGGAGCAGGTTCTTAAACGAATGGAATTATACACCATGCAGGCACAGATGAACCCCCATTTCCTTTTTAACACCCTCAATACCGGTGTCCAGCTGGCAATCGTCGAGGACGCGGATAAAACAGCCGAGTTTATGGAAAAACTGGCAGCCTTGTTCCGGTACAATATAAAGGACAAACAATTTTTCGTACCCCTGCAGCATGAACTCATGGGGCTTGAAATATATTTCAGTATTCTGAAAATCCGTTTTCCAAAAACTCTCAGACTTGTTCTCGATATAGAAGAAGAGATAGCTGATCAATATGACTGCCCCGCCATGGTGCTTCAACCGCTTGTGGAAAATTCGGTACTCCATGCTTTTAAACGAAAGGAGGGGAAGGGTACTGTCCAGGTTTCGGTCTCCTACGAAGAACCTGTACTCGTTCTGTCGGTGCGTGATGACGGGCAGGGGATTCCCCCGGAGATAGTGAGGGCTCTGCTTACTCCGCATACTCATGACTATAGTATCAGCTCTCATGTTATGGGACTGGAGAATGTTATTCAGCGCTGTTATTTCTTTTATCCAGAGCAAAAAGATGTTATTTCTATAAACTCGGAATTAGGCCGCGGAACAGAGATTGTGATCCGGATTAATACAGAGGTAGAGCCGTGTATAAAGTTGTAATTGTTGATGACGAAGAACCTGTTCTAGAAAGTTTTTCGTACATTATGGAAAAAGATGTTGAAGATTTTACACTGTGCGGAAAAGCACGTTCAGGAACTCAGGCGGTAAATCTTATTCGGGAGTTATCGCCGGATCTTGTGTTTATGGATATCCAAATGCCGGGGATTGACGGCTTGGAAGCCATCAGACAGTTACGGGAACGGTTTCCTAATATGGTTTTTATTCTTGCAACAGCCTATGAACGGTTTGATATAGCCCAAAAAGCCATTCCTCTCGGTGTTTTTAGTTATCTTGTTAAACCGGTTACCCGGAGAACACTTCTCGAACAATTTGATAAGGTAAAAAAACACCTTGATGATCAGCGGGCAAAACAATCTGCACAGGTCAATGATATTGCCCTGCTCAGAAAAACCAAAGAGGAACGGCTGAATTTTTTCCTGCACAGTTTGATGTGGAGGAATCTGGATTCCCGCGAATGGGCAGAGTTTGTAGGGATCTTTCCGCTTGCGAGTGACCGGGGCTGTTTAGATATTGTAGAAGTATCAGGGGATATCTCCCTTGAGGTGAAAAACAGTCTCTATCACAAAGTACTTGAAAAACTTCAATACAAGTATAATTGCCTGGGAAGTACCGTTACCGGGAAACTTCTCCTTTTTTTCCCCGAGGATCAAAGTCTTTCCAGTTTGAAACACCGGATGAATGCTATTTTTGATGGTTTAAAACCCTATCAGTTTTTAATTGGACATGGCGGTATTTATCCTTTTGAAACCCTGCACACCTCTTTTTCGGAGGCGTTTACTCCTTTTACCAAAGCTGCTCAGAAAGAAGCTTCTTTTACAGCGGAAAAGGAAAGAATCAGGGAACTCTGCAATGATATACTTAACAAACCGTACAAGGAATCAAAGAATAAATTTGACGAATACTGGCTTGAGGTGTTTAATAAAAGGAGCTTTCATGTAGCTTTAGGTAAGATGGTCGTTCTTTTTTCGTATCTTCTTGAGAAGCTGGATAAGCGAACTTCCGGTATTTCAAATTTTGTACTGGATCCGGCAGAGGAAATCATGATGCTGGCTTCGGTAGCAGAATGGCAGCAGTGGGCTGAGCATGCGGTGAAACAGATTAGAGATGTGTATGAAGGGGTTTCCCTGCAGGAATATCCCCGGCCGCTTAGTGCTTCGCTTGCTTACATCAAGGTACATTATCAGGAACCTCTGCAGCTTTCTGCGGTGGCAGAGGAAAATGGTGTAACCGGAAGCTATTTAAGCAGACTTTTTAAAGAGCACCTTGGAACAACGTTTATTGAGTATTTAAACCGGTTTAGAATTAATAAGGCAATATTGCTTTTAGAGGAAAAGGAAAAGTCCATAAAGGAGATCTCGTATATGGTAGGATATCAGGACCCTAACTATTTCAGCAGAATCTTTCGGAAGTATTTAGGTGTTTCTCCATCGGAAATGGAGAAGGAGACCCTTCATGAAGAGTAGAATCCTCATTGTCCTGGTAGCGGTCCTTCTTGTATTTATTTCATGCAGTAGAAAGGAGCAGGTATCTTCTCCTGTACGGATAGGATTTTCGGCTGTCTCTGAGACGTTTCTTTTTGAAAGATGGGATAAGGATATGAAAATTTTTATGTCCGAGGCTCATCAGTTAGGTGCAGAAGTGGTCACAGCTCAATCTGCAGGGAATGCTCAGGGGCAAATACCTCAAATTCAGTATTTATTAAAGCAGAATATCGATGTTCTTGTTGTTATTCCACAGGACAAGGAGATGCTCGGAGGGGTTATTGAAAAAGCACGGAGCAGGGGGATACCGGTACTCTCGTATGATAGACCGGTGATGAATGTTCCGATTGACGGATACGTATCCTTTGATAACGAAGAAGTGGGCAAACTCCTTGCAACAGCACTGGTTAAAGCGGTCCCTTCGGGGCGGTATCTTTTGATAAATGGTTCTATCCGTGATAATAACAGTTATCAGGTAAACAAAGGGGTACATGAAATTTTGGATCCTTCTATAGCCAAAGGGCAGATAGATGTTGTTGATGAATTATGGCTTGATAAATGGAGTTTTGATGAAGCTGCAGAGAAAGCTTCAAAAGTATTTGAGAAAACAGATGATATACAGGCAGTATGCTGCGCGAATGATATGATAGCTGAAGCTGTTATTCGAAACCTTGCAGAATACAGACTGGCTGGAAAAGTCGCTGTAGTTGGTCAGGATGCTGATCTCATTGCATGCCAGCGGATCGTGGAAGGTACACAGTTAATGACAGTCTATAAACCGATCCCGATTCTGGCTGAGCGGGCGGCAAAACTGGCTGTTGCTCTGGCAAAAAAACAAAAACCCGAGCCGGAGCGTTACTTTGACAATCACAGCGGCACCAGGATACCCTTTTATGTTGAAACCCCTGTAGCAGTGTATAAGGAACAGATGGATACCACCATAATAAAGGACGGATTCCATTCCAGGGAAGATGTTTACCGGAAATAGCAATATTGTGCTACTCCTCACGGAAGACAGGAGTCCAATGTCAAAAATGACCAGATAATAATAGATAAATCCTGTATTAAAACAGAGGAAAGCATCCTAAAATAAACTAAATATTTTCAAGGAGATGTATATGAAGAAAATTTTAGTTTTCGCAATGATTACATTGTTTGCTCTTACCTTTGCAGGCGGTGTTTTTGCTAATGGGCAGCAGGATTCAGGAAAAGCAGCTACATCAGGTAATAAACTTGCTGTAGGTATTGTTTTACCGACAAAAGATGAGCCCAGATGGCTCCAGGACGAAGCCCGTTTCAAGGAAGCACTGGATAAAGCAGGGTACAGTGTAGAAATCCTTTTCAGTCAGGGCGATTCTGCAAAAGAACGTGCCAATGTTGAATCACTTGTTGCAAAGGGAATCCAAGTTCTTGTTATTACTCCCCAGGATGGTGCAGCAGCAGCCGCAGCAGCAGACTATGCTCACAATGCCGGTGTAAAAGTTATCTCTTATGACAGACTTATCACCAATACAAAATCTGTTGATTACTATGTAACCTTTGATAGTTTTTCAGTTGGGAAAGCATTTGGCCAGTATCTCGTAGATAAAGCCAGCGGAACAGGTAATAATCTGTATCTCTATGCCGGTGCAGCAAGTGACAACAATGCATTTATCTTTTTTGATGGAGCATGGAATGTTCTTCAGCCGAAAGTAGCAGACGGAACCTTTGTTATTAAAAACTCCAGTGCTGCTGTAGAGTTAAGCGGCAAGAACAAGCTTTCACGTGCTGAGTTAGGTAAAATCATTGGTCAGGTAACAACAAACTGGGATTTTAATGTTGCAAAAAATCTTGCAGAATCAAATCTTACCAAAGCTTCCAAGGCTGATAAGGGTGTTGTTTATATTGAAGCTCCCAACGATGGTACAGCACGTGCTATAGCTGATGCTTTTGGAGCAGACAAGGATGTAAGTAAGTACTACGTTACCGGCCAGGACGCTGAAAAAGCTTCTGTCCAGTATATTATTGACGGAAAACAGTCCATGACTGTGTTCAAAGATGTACGAACACTGGTAAAAGATGCTATTGGTGCAGCGGTAACATTCCTGGAAGGGAATACACCTGAAGCTACCGGGTATTATGATAATGGAGCTATGAAGGTTCCTGCCAAGCAGACAGAAGTAATTACTGTTACCAAGGATAATGTAAAATCTGTTCTTATCGACAGCGGCTACTACAAAGCAAGCGACTTTACAGGGCTTTAGGATCTAAAACGTGCGGTAACCGGTAGATCCCGGCTGCCGCTGGTAGTACGATATAACAGAGAGGTGGTGGTTTTTTTTAATAATCCGCCACCTCCTTTGCATATAATAACTACATGTATTATGATACGTTATACTGAGAATAAGGAAAACCGGAATGGAAAAAAGAAAAATTCTCGAAATGCGGGGTATAACAAAAACATTCCCGGGGGTAAAAGCCCTTGATGATGTTACCTTTGATGTGACTGAAGGAGAAATCCATTGTCTGGTCGGTGAAAACGGAGCAGGCAAGTCTACATTGATGAAGGTCTTAAGCGGCGTATACCCTTACGGCGAGTACTCAGGTGATATTGTTTTTGATGGATCGGTACGGAAATTCCGGCAGGTAAGGGATAGTGAGAGAACGGGAATCGCCGTTATTTATCAGGAACTGGCGCTTATACCTGAGTTGAGTATTTATGAAAACATCTTCCTGGGGCATGAAATCCAGAATCGTGGTGTTGTTAACTGGAATGAAACGATAAAGCAGGCAGGTGAAATGCTCAGGAAGGTTGGGCTGGAGATTAACCCCGATATAAAGATAAAAGATCTTGGAGTGGGTAAGCAGCAGCTTGTTGAAATTGCCAAGGCCTTAAGCAGGGATGTTAAATTGCTTGTCCTGGATGAACCAACTGCAGCTTTGAATGAAGATGACAGTGAAAATTTACTTGAGTTATTGAAAGGGTTAAAAACCCAGGGGGTTACTTCTGTCATGATAACCCACAAACTCAAGGAAGTTATACATATTGCAGACCGGGTAACGGTTTTACGGGACGGCCAGACGATATGCACTTTGGATGCACATAACGGTGAGGTTTCCGAAAGTGTCCTTATCAAAAACATGGTTGGCCGTTCTATCGATAATGTTTATCCTGGAAGGGAGAGTACTCCCTCGAATGAGGTGGTTTTTGAAGTGAGTGACTGGTCTGCTGTTGACAGGATATTGGGACATAAAGTTCTTGATTCTGTATCATTACATGTAAAAAAAGGGGAAATTGTCGGACTCGCCGGACTCATGGGTGCAGGACGGACAGAGTTTGCCCGAAGCATTTTCGGTAATCCTGATCACTATTTGATAGACGGACATCTTGTTGTGAAGGGGGAGGAATGCCTCTTTGGGCATCCTGAAGATGCAATAGAAAAAGGTGTCGCGTATGTGTCCGAAGACCGGAAGCGGAATGGATTGATCCTTATTCAGGATATTAAGGAAAATATTACCATAGCAAATTTACGGGAACTTAAGAAAGGGTTTGTTATTGATACCAATGCTGAAATTATCCAGGCTCAGGGATACCGGAAAGCACTGGATATCAAAACACCGTCTCTTGAGCAGAAGGTAAATAAGCTGAGCGGCGGAAATCAGCAGAAGGTGTCTCTTGCAAAATGGTTGTTTGTGAAGCCTCATGTTCTTATTCTAGACGAACCAACCAGGGGAATTGATGTCGGAGCAAAGTATGAAATCTACACTCTTATGAATGATCTTGTAGCTCAGGGGATGTCCATAATTATGATTTCATCCGAGCTGCCGGAGATTCTGGGGATGAGTGACAGAATTTATGTTGTTTCTGAAGGAAAGATTACCGGGGAGCTGCCTATCGGCGAAGCAACCCAGGAAAACATAATGCAGCTTGCAACAAACTGAGGAGAAGTATATGGCGATAAAGAATTTGGGAACAGAGTTGCGGAAACATGTCAGAGATTATGGAATGTTAATCGCACTTTTTTTTATTTTTATAATTTTTACCATAACTACAAATGGTATTTTTATCTCATCAAGGAATATCAGTAATCTGCTGAACCAGACAGGATATATCGCAGTGCTGGCTGTCGGCATGACCCTGATTATCATTATCAGACATATTGACTTATCTGTTGGGTTTCTATCGGGTTTTTTGGGTGCTGTCGCTGCTATAGCAATGGTTTTCTGGCATTTCCCTGTATTTGTTGTTATCCCGATGGTCCTGGTTCTTGGTCTTTTGGCAGGACTTATAACTGCCTATCCGGTAGCGAAACTCGGGATTCCGGCATTTGTAGCGTCCCTGGCAGGGTGGCTTATATACCGTGGAGCTCTGCTCCTTGCCACCCTCAAAACAGGAACCATTATCATACCGAATAAAACATTCAATGCTATCGGTAACGGGTATGTGCCTGATATCTTTGCTTCGGATACATTTCTTCCGAAAACACATAAGTTGACACTGGTTATCGGATTGATCGCTATCGTTTTTGTTATAGTTAATTCAATAAAAACAAGAAAAAACAAGCAATCCTACGGATTTCAGGTACTGGATAAGGATATCTTTGTGCTTCAACAAATTTTTATCGCAGTTTTGCTGGGTCTGGTTACCTGGGTGATGTCGGGTTATAACGGCATGTCATGGACAGTAGCAATTGTTTTGGTTGTAGTCGGGGTCTATTCCTTTGTCACAAAAAAAACTGTACTTGGCCGCCATATCTATGCAGTCGGTGGGAATCCTGAAGCAGCTGAGTTAAGCGGTATTAATGTTTCCAAAATAACGTTCATTGTTTTTGGTTCCATGGGAATGCTTGCGGGATTGTCCGGTCTCCTTTTCGCCTCAAGGCTTCAGTCGGCTACAACAACAGCGGGAACCCTGTTTGAGCTTGATGCTATCGCTGCGGCGTTTATCGGCGGTGTATCTGTAGCCGGGGGTGTGGGGAGTGTTGTCGGCTCTTTGATTGGAGCATTGGTATATACTTCGTTGACCAGCGGTATGAATCTTATGGGGATAGATATTTCTTCCCAGTATGTGGTCCGCGGGGCAGTATTGGCAGGAGCGGTGATTTTTGATGTCGCTACAGGGAAATTAGGAAATAAATAAGTTGTGTGTACAGGGAGCGGGGATTCCTGCTCCTTGTTGATATTTCTTGGACAGGAATATTGAAAATCTATTGACAAAAGCAGGTATCTTTGCTACTTTTGGCAGACTTCAACTATGCCCTTGTAGCTCAGTCGGTAGAGCACCTCCATGGTAAGGAGGGGGTAGTCGGTTCAAATCCGACCGAGGGCTTTTGAGACTACTGTTGACACACGCTTCGCTATAATTTAGTCTGTAACGGTTTAACTGTATTTATAGCATTATAGTGAAAGGGTTATGCTTCTTAAAAGAATAAGGGAGTTTATTTAAATGGCTAGTAAAAAGAAAGGTGCTATTGAGAAGATTGCACTCAAATGCACTGAGTGTAACAGAAGAAATTATACAACTCAGAAGAACAGGCGGAACATGCAGGGGAAACTTGAGCTTATGAAGTATTGCAAGTGGGATAAAAAACATACTCTGCATAAAGAAAGCAAGATTAAATAGTATTAAAAACACAGGCCAGTAGCTCCAACGGCTAGAGCGCCGGTCTCCAAAACCGGATGTTGTAGGTTCGAATCCTACCTGGCCTGTTAATTTTATATAAGGACTTGGAACATGAAAAAAATAATGCAGTTCTTTAAAGAAAGTTACGCTGAACTGAAGCGTGTTGTGTGGCCCAGCAGGGACTACGTAACTTCATCTACCAAAGTGGTTATAGTTTCTATAGTCCTTTTTGCTGTAGCCCTGGGGTTTGTGGATTTTGTACTGCTTAAGGGCATGGATCTTATTTTTTAGTTAGAAGAACCCTAAGGAAGTTAGCTGTACAGTAAGCAGTAATGTGAGGGGAAGATGGCAAAAGGCTGGTATGTTCTTCATACCTATTCAGGTTATGAGAACAAGATTGAAAAGTTTATAAGAAAGCTCATGGAAGAGTCTCCCTACGCGGAGACGGTTTTTGATATTAAGGTGCCTTCTGAAGAGGTTGTTGAGATCAAAGATGGGAAAAAGAAGGTTGTAAACAGGAAGTTTTTACCCGGATATATTCTTCTGGAAATGGATCTTCCTGATCATGGCTGGAAGGCTGTCTGCAGCGGAATCAGGAAAATTCAAGGCGTAACCGGGTTTGTCGGTTCCCTTGGGGGGAGTAAACCGAATCCGATATCCGCCGAAGAAGCACGCCGTATTCTGCAGAAAACAGGAGAGATCAAGGCGGATCGCACCATTAAGCCAACCCTTGATTTTAATGTAGGAGAAAGCGTACGGATTATTGAAGGGCCTTTTGATACCTTTACCGGAACAATAGAAGAAATAAATACCGAAAAGGAGAAGCTTCGGGTTATGGTCGGGATATTCGGCCGTGCTACCCCTGTAGAAGTGGGTTTCCTTCAGGTAGAGAAAATATAAACCTTCGTTGAAGGAATGATGGGAGTCTGCTTTACAGCAGACGTGATTACCACAAGGAGTATTTTATGGCAAAGAAAAAGGTTACTGCGCTTATTAAGCTGCAGGTTCCTGCTCAGAAGGCAACACCCGCTCCGCCTGTTGGTCCCGCTTTGGGTCCCCATGGAGTAAGTGCGCCTCAGTTTGTTCAGCAGTTTAACGACAGAACAAAGAATGTTGAAGCAGGAATGACCGTTCCGGTTGTTATAACGGTATACGCTGACAGAAGCTTTACCTTTATAACAAAAACCCCGCCTGCAGCCGTTTTGATAAAAAAGGCTTGCGGAATAGACAGTGGTTCTGCTGAACCTCACAAAGTCAAGGTTGCAAAGATCTCAAAGGCCAAGCTGCAGGAAATAGCCGAGCTTAAGATGGCAGATCTCAATGCGAACGACATTGACGCGGCAATGAATATTATTGCCGGAACAGCCCGGAGTATGGGCGTGGAAGTGGAGGCTTAGGTATGAAACGCGGAAAAAAATATCAGGAAGCCTTGAATAAGTATGATAAACAGGCGCTTTACTCTCTTGACGATGCATTACAGAAGGTGAAAGAGACTGCTTTTGCCAAATTCGATGAGACGGTTGAGCTTTCTGTTAAGCTTAATCTAAAGAAAAGCCAGAGTGTTAGAGATACATTGGTTCTGCCGCATCAGTTCAGCGGTGAGAAAAAAATTCTCGTTTTTGCAAAGGGCGACAAGGTTCAGGAAGCCAAGGATGCAGGTGCTGCCTATGTCGGTGATGCTGATCTTGTCGAAAAGATCAAGGGTGGCTGGCTCGATTTTGATGTAGCAGTTGCTACTCCGGA
>JANTFL010000073.1 GCA_024763455.1 Sediminispirochaeta sp.
GGGGGCTGGATTTTCCGGTCCTTGATGTCGGATGGCCTCCTCTTGCCGCCATTACCTGGAGTTCCCCGATAGCTCCCATATCGATTCCCCTTATAATCGGAATAAATGTAATAATGATTGCGACAAATACAACAAAGACGGTCTATATAGATATGTGGAATTTCTGGCATCTTGCCCTTATGGGAGCCTTTGTTTTAAGTGTTACCGAAAGCCTCCCTCTGGGACTTCTTGCTGTATCCCTAATTACTGTTTACAACATAAAGGCTGCTGACTGGACTGCCCCCCACGTGGAGCGGGAGGAAGGATTGACGGGGGTTACCATATCGCCGATATCAGTTGTAGGGCTGGTCCCATTTTCTGTAACAATGGATTACCTTTACGACCGCATCCCCGGTCTTAATAAACTTGACTACAATCCTGAAAAGTCCGGCGGCAGGGTTGGGCTGTTGACAGAGCCCATGATTATTGGTGTGTTGATCGGTGCTCTGCTGGGGATTGCCGCGGGTTATTCTGTTAAACACATTCTGGAGCTTAGTATTCAGCTCGCAGCAGTCATGTTTCTGCTTCCCAAGGCAGGAGAGCTCATAGGGCAGGGAATCGGTCCTGTTTCAGGGGCTTTAAAGGTCTGGATTCAAAAGCGTTTTCCTAAAAAAGAGGAGCTCTACGTAGCGGTAAATCCGGAGATCCTTATGAACAACAAGTCGGTTCTTATAGCGGGGCTTATTCTTATGCCCATTGCTCTTATTATTGCACTGATCATTCCTGGAAACAGGGTTCTTCCCCTGGGAGATCTCCCGAATCTTATATCAATTATATCTGTAACGGTACTGATCAGCAGGGGCAACGTAATTAGAAGTGTACTTACAGGAATCCCCATTGTGGCAACTTTTCTTCTGATATCATCAAAGCTTGCTGGGCTGATAACCACCCTCTCTGCGGGAACCGGGATCTCCTTCGGCTCCGGCCAGGAGATAACCGCCTTTACCGACGGAGGAAATCATGTCCGCTTCTTTTTTCTATACCTCTTTCAGGGAAACATTATAGCCATAGTCATTATTCCCGTAATCCTTGGTATGATGTATCTGAGCTACAGAAGAGCAAAGAGGGACAGAAAGGAGCTGGCCTCTGAATGAAATCAATCATCGGTGAATACCACCGTCTTGCAGAAGGCTTGATACATACTTCTCCCGGTTCTCTCTCTTTAAGAAACGGGAAGTACGCTGCCGCCTCCGGGGCAGAATTGGATCTGTGGAAGAAGAAGGCAAAGACAAAGGTTCTTGAGTATCTTTCCCCTCCCTATGATCTATATGCAGGGACCATAAAGCCGGTCTGCCGGGAACGGTATCTGTATAACGGGCTGGAGATAGAAGAGCTGGAGTGGCAGCTTCCCTTCGGACCCAAGACAGAAGCGCTCTTTTTAAAGCCTGCAGGAGATAGAGGGAAACTGCCCGGGATACTTGCCCTTCATGATCACGGAGGGAAAAAATTCTGGGGTTATAAAAAGATTGCCCGGGGGAGGGATGATCCCCCGGAACTTATGAAAAAACATCACCGGGATTTTTACGGCGGCCTATGCTGGGCCAACGAACTGGCAAAGGAAGGATTTGCAGTTCTTGTTCACGATACATTTCCCTTTGCAAGCCGCAGGGTAAGGATAGAAACGGTAAATAATGGTGCCCGGCGGGGGTATTCTGCAGATGAGCCGGTAAGCGATGAAGAGATTGAAAGCTACAACGACTGGGCTTCCGGCCATGAACACGATATGGCAAAATCTCTCTTTTCGGCAGGTACAACCTGGCCGGGGGTAACATTTCTGGAAGACAGAACAGCCCTTGATATCCTTGCTGCCCGGAGTGATGTGGATGAAGCCTGTCTTGGCTGCGGGGGGCTTTCCGGCGGCGGTATGAGATCGGTATTTCTTGCCGGACTGGATGAAAAAATTAAGGCTTCCTTTACTGCAGGATTTATGACAACCTGGAAGGATTTTTCCCTTTACTCCGGGTGGACCCATACCTGGATGACCTTCGTCCCGGGACTGCCGGGTAAGCTTGATTTCCCCGAGATTCTGGGCCTGAGGGTACCTCTGCCGGCTCTTGTATTAAACAACACCGAAGACCCCCTTTACACCCTGGAGGGGATGAAGGATGCGGACAGGATACTTTCAGGGGTCTACAGCAAGGCAGGAGCTGCAGATAACTACCGGTGTTCGTTTTATCCCGGTGAACATAAATTAGATGGGAAAATGCAGAGGGAAGCTTTTGACTGGTTTAAGAGATGGCTGGTTTAAAAAAGCTGCGGTACATAACGGAGCTGCACATAAATAACTACTGTGCCGGGTAGACTTTCTCCCCTGACCGCCATGTCTCAAGAACGGAAAGCTTCGAATCTTCCTTCTTCCAGTTAAAGAGTGTAAAGTCCGCCGGGTCTCCCTGATCCAGCTTTGGCGGCGGGTTTTCAGCAAAGAACAGTTTATGGGGATTAACCGTACAGAGGGAAAAGGCCTCTTTTATGGAGAGATCTGTGCTGTTTATAAGCCAGGCAAGGGAATGGTCGATAAGATGTCCCGCCCCAGCAAGGTACTCAGTGCCGGCAAGTCCAAGATGTCCGTCTTCAAATACCTTTACTTTAATATCTCCCCACCTGTAGATACCCGGCTCCATTCCGCCGAGGTCTGTTACATCGCTTACAAGAATTACTCTTTCCAGCTCCTTGGTCCGGAGAATAACCTTTACCACGGAGGGGGGCAAATGGAACCCGTCGGTCAGTATACTTGCGCTTAATCTGTCTTCGGCCATCTGTTCCCAGATATAGTTTCTGAGGCGGGGAATCATACTCTGGCTGCCGTTGCCCAGGTGAGTGGACATTTTTGCTCCCGCAGCTGCTGCGGCCCTGATTGTTTCAGGCTGTGCGGCTGTATGCCCTATTGAGACAATCACTCCCCCGGAGGTTACCTTTTTTATAAACTCAATGGCCCCTTCCCTCTCCGGTGCCAGGGTAAGCTGCTTTATTCTTCCCCCGGCAGCCTCCTGCCATCTGGAAAACTCCCTATAGTCAGGGTCCCGGATGTACTGCAGGTCGTGAGCTCCCCGGGATCCTTCTTCGGAGGAAATATAGGGACCTTCGAGGTGGATCCCTTTTACGGCGGAATCCAGTTCCGGCTGCTCTGAAAGTAGAGACGAAATTACCTTCAAATTCCTTGTTGTAATCTCACCGGGGCCGGTGATGATTGTAGGAAAGTGGCTGGTTGTTCCGGATGCAGCAAGCATCTTCGTTATTTTTATGACATCTTCTGGTTTTAGTTCTCCGGATCGGTAATCGATTCCCCTGTATCCGTTTACCTGGGTATCCATGAAACCCGGGGATATAAAGGGGAGTTTTTCAGTGGTATGGAGATCCTTTACTTTGGTAATAACCGGCCCTTCAAAACCAATCTCAATATTCTTTCCGCTGAAAACAGAGCACCCTTTAACCGTTGTCATACGCTACCCCAGGATCTCACTGCATGCTTCTTCAAGGACATCGATACCCTCTTTCAATGCTTCTTCGGTTATGGTAAGGGGCGGAGCTATCTTAATGCACTCTCCAGCTATCCCTACGGGGGCAAACATCAAAAGCCCTTTGTGAAAGCACTTTTCGTTTATCAACTTTGCCGTTTCTGAATCCGGTTCTTTTGTTCCGGGTTTTACTACCTGGATACCTGCGACAAGCCCTTTCCCGTGGAGGCACCCCAGGCGGTCAGGATATTTGTCCACAATTTTCTGGAGACCGGGAATAAGAATTTCTCCCATCTTTGCACTGTTCTCCACAAGGTTTTCTTTGTGGATGAGTTTCAGGTTTTCGATAGCCGCCGCGACAGGCAGAGGGCTCGCCGAATGGGTGGAGGTCATTGACCCCGGGGCGTACAGATCCAGGATATCCTTTCTTCCTATTACAGCAGAAAGGGGCAGGGATGATGTAATCCCTTTTCCGCAGGTAACAAGATCCGGGGTTACTCCGTAGTGCTCAAAGGTAAACATCTTTCCGGACCTTCCGAAACCTGCCTGGACCTCATCGTATATGGTAACAATGTCATGTTTACGGCAGAACTCCTGCAGTTTTTGGGCGTACTCTACTGGAAGAAAATCGGGGCCTACCCCCTGGTAGGATTCGGTGATTACACCGGCTATCTGATCGCCGGAGACTCCCTGTTCTTCAATACTCTTCAGAAACAGATCAAAGCTTGTATCCTCGTTTTTGTATCCGTCAGGAAAAGGAACCTGGATAAACGTTTTGCCCTCTCCCACTATCCATGTTTTTAGTTTGTCCATCCCTCCTGCAAGCTGGGACCCCAGGGTCCTGCCGTGGAAAGCATTTTTAAAGGACACAATGAAGTGTTTATCCCTCCCATGTTTTTCCAAAGCATAGGTCCGGGCAAGTTTTATGGCGTTCTCTACAGCCTCGCTTCCGGTACTGAGCAGAAATACGGAATAGTTTTCTGGATCAGGAGATATTTCCTGGAGCATTGCGGTAAGTTCCGCCCTTTTTTCATGAACAAATACATAGGTTGAAAGAAGCGGTTTGTCTATTAGTTCTCTTAAAGCATCCAGGACCTCTTTTCTTCCGTGACCGGAGTTGGCTATCAGAACCCCTGAAGACCAATCAAGCCATTTATTACCCCAGCGGTCTTCGACCTGAAAGTTAACAGCTCTGTCCCAAACTATAGGAGGCTGCCCCATCATGCTTCTGGGTTCCGATTTCGAAAGTTTTTTAAAAATTTCCAGTGATTCCGGTACCGGAAGTTTTGTCTTTATTGTTCTGTATTTGGTTTTAACCGCCGGTACTTCCACCGGTGTTAAATCGTACTGTGCCATTTTTTTTCTCCTATTATCCTTCTATGTGAGGGTGATCATTGTAGATTATCTTTACCACTCTGCCGTTCATCATTATTGATTTTCTGGTTGCCTCAACGACAAGTTCGTTTATGTAGCTGTTTGCCGGAGTTGCAATAATCCCTTTTCTGTCTATTCCCTGTATCTTTTCTTGACGGATAAACAAACGTTCGGCATTGGTGGAGTTCTCGATTTTCCACATGGATGTTATGCTTGCTGAAACCGATTCAAATCCGTACCCTACAGGTTTTTTACCTTCCCCTTCCCATACTACAAGGCGGAAGAAGTCGGGGTTGATAAAGTTGAATTTACTGCCGCCGACACCGATATCATTCACATAACTATGTGAAACACCCCGAAATTGGTCGTTGTGTTTTATTAATCCGCCACAGTCTTCCCCCTCGCAGTAAAGTACCATCCCCTGATCGTTGCTTCCGGCCCCGTCATCGGGGTACCCCAGTCCTGTTGAGACAGTAAGAAGTGCATCGTTTTCAAAACGTACCCTTCCCTGTGCCCACATGTATCCTTCGTTTCCGTTGGGAAACTTTCCTTTGACCCCTGCTACTGAAACTTCAACCGGCTTTAATCCGGTTATGAAATAGACGAGATCAACGTAGTGGCATCCGATGTAGGTAAAGGGATCGGTCTTGTCGGCGGTAAACCAGTTTTGAAAGTTTGAGTGTCTGTACAGGTAGGGTTCTATGAGTTTTGCTTCCCCCAGTTTAAACTCACCAAAATCTCCGTTTTGGTACCGGCCTCTCGCCTCAAGGGATCTCCGGTCAAAACGTTTATGGTACTCCACTCCGACAAAGAGCCCTTTGGAGAAAGCAAGGTTCTTTATTTCCTCAGCCTGATCGTAGCTGAGTACCAGGGGTTTTACTGAGAGGACGTGCTGGCCTGCATTCAGGGCATCTTTTATAACCTGATAGTGGAGCTGGTCCGGCATTGCAACCACTACAGCCTGCCTGGGTTTCATTTCCTTTAGAACCTCTTTGTAAAGCTCCGGGAAATTTGCTCCCGGGTCTTCTTCCAAAGCGGGGAAGGGTGTAAAATCCTGCCCCGGAAATGAGCTGGTAAGGGTTTGGTTTTCTTTTAGCGCCTTCAGGGGCGTATTGTTCAATGCACAGACGCTGATCTTCCCAACTAAGCCAGATCTCTGCAGGTGGTAGATTGAGGGGAGCAGTAGATCATTGGTAATCATCCCCCCGCCGACTATGGTAACATCTATTTTTTGAGCCATACAGCATACCTCGCTTTTAAGTATTGTAATAATTATCGTACTATGTTAATATTAAGGTGTTCATTTGTCAAGGAGCTTTTAACGGTGTTGTTGAACATTGATACAATCCATGATGGCGGGAAGTACCGGGTAAAGGATAAGGAGAAGGCGAAGATATTTCAGTATCTCTGCGCCACCGGGACAAGTACCCGGAAGGAGATTACCACAAGCCTGGGGTTCAGACCTATTACAGTTTCAAGGATTATCAAGGAACTTATAGAGGACGGAATAGTAACCGAGGGAGAACCAAAGATGAGGAGAGGGAAGGGACGGCCGGAGGTAGAGCTCTTTCCGAACTACCGAAGGCTATCGGCACTATCGTTAACCGTTGTATCCGGGGAGATACGAGGTCTTCTGCTTGATTTGAACGGTGCCATAGTCTCGTCTGCATTTATTTCCGTTTCCCGGGAATCATCGAATAATGGTATAATTAATACGATTAAAGGGATAATAGTAACCCTGTTAGCGGCTCTCCCTGCCGGCTCGGAGCTTGCAGGTATCGGTGCATCGTTTCCCGGAACGGTAAATTCTGTGGAGGGACGTTGGATTTCCTCCTCCCGATGGCCGAAGCTGATCAATATTGATCTCAGAGCTGCTCTATCAGAGTATGGGGTTCCAGTATATCTTTACAGAAGTCTCGATCCGGAACTCGAGTATTTTCTTTTCAAGAATAAAGAATACAGGAAGGGGGGAACGCTTCTATTCCACTGGGGATACGGAATAGGCTCGGCTTTTTCCTGGAATGGAAAGGTTTTGGGATCATCCCTCGGCCGTTTCGGTGAGGTAGGGCATTGGCAGGTAGTGCCGGGGTCTGAGAAAAGATGTACCTGCGGGTCCCAGGGGTGCCTTGAGACAGAAGCTGCACTCTGGGCTCTTCTTCCGGAAATAAGAAAGATCTATCCCGTGGCTCCGGAGGATGAACCGGAGTTTACAGCTTTTATACGGGATAAGGATATTGCCAGTCTGGATGTAATCGAAAAAGCTCTCAGATATGTTTCTCTGAGTCTTGGGAATTTGTACAAGGTATTCTATCCCGACAGAATACTGCTCCTGGGTCCTTTTACAGAGAATAGGTATATTCTTGATTCACTAAAAAGAGGCTTTATTGTTCACACCCCTGAATATACCCGTTCATTGATCAATTTTATGGTGATTTCAGATTCCCGGGCGGCATCACTGGGTAGTGTATATCATGTCTATCGTACTGCGCTAAAGCCTCTTTTACAGACGAGAGTTAACGTGTAAGAGTAGGTATTATTTTTTCCAGATACTTCACCATAAACTGCGCCGGGAAAACGTATGCTGCCTCTTCGTCAACTATTTTGAAGTCCGGATTGTGGAACTTTCCGTTAGCTCCGGGGAGGCCAAGCATGATTGTCGGTTTCAGCTGGGAGATATTACCTACATCACTGGAGGCTGATGAGTACTCCTCTTCAATAAAAGGAATGTTCTCCTCTTCGGCAGTTTTTTTAAGCAGATTGTGGAGCTGCAGGTCAGCCTTAAAGGGTTTGTAGCCGTCCTCTATTGTTACTTCAACATCGGCTCCAATAGCCTTTGCGCAACCCTCCGCTGCATTGCGCAGTTTTAAAACTGTAGAGTCCACTGCCTTGGTGTCGGCACCTCTGACATAAGTCTCAACAGATGCAAAGTCGGGAATAAGGTTTACAGACTGATTTCTAGCCAGCTTTAGAATGGGATGAATCCGGATATGATCTTCTTCGTTGAAACTCTCCCTTAAAAAGGCGCATGCCTGCAGGAAAAGTGAAGCGGCATTCTGAGCGTTTATTCCCAGGTGGGGTGCCGCTCCCCCATGTGCAGCCTTTCCTTTAAAGACAAACGTCAGAACCTTGAAACCGCTCATTTTAAGGACACTGCTTATATACCTTGGTTTATCAAAAGCCGCCGAATGCATGGAGATTACATAATCGGGATAGCTGAAGACGTTTCGATGTATAAGCTCAAGTTTTCCACTAAGATACGAGATTCTCCCCTCTTTTCTAAGGAGTTCTCTCTTTTTGAAATCAATATACTCTTCAGCGGGAACTGCTATAAAGGCAATTTTATCTACAATGGATAAACCCTGTTCTTTTAAAAGGTATGCTGTACCCGCCAAAACTGTCATCTGCACGTGATGCCCGCAGGAGTGAATATACTTTTCCGGCACTGAGCCCGGGAGTGGAAGGGCGTCCATGTCGGATATTAGGGCAAACCTTTTAGAGCGGTAATCACCGTCAACTGTAGCGGCAAATCCGGGGAAGTCTCCAAACTTTTCTATTTTAAATCCTGCTGCAGTAAACTGCCTTTTAAGAATCTCTTCCGTTTTTACTTCCAAATAACCCGGTTCGGCGTTAGCCCATAATATTCTGCCCAGTTCTATTATCGGTTCCACAGTAACTCCTATTTTACGTAATTGTACACAATAAAGGAGGCAATTAAAAAACTGAGTCCTTTATAAGCGGCTATGTTTTCTGTTTCTAATCCTTTCTTAATGATTGTTTTAACCTTTTTATTCAGGGACATCGTTTCCAGAAAGGCAATTGCTTTTTCGGTGAAATCTGTGGTTCCCAGGTTGTCTTCGTTAATAAAGGAGAAGTCAATCCCTGTAGAGATCCCTTTCTTTTCCAGCTGATATAAAAGAAGTTCAATCCCCTCTCCATGGTTTTCGCGGTATGCCAGATAAAACTGATAGAACCAGTTTTCAAAATTCAACAATCCGGCAAGAGAGACAAAGATCTCTTCTCTGAGGTACATAGGGAGTTCATTTCTGGTAAGGATCGAAAAAAGAACCCCCATTGAGTCGGGACGGTTGAAATACTTCAAAGCGGATATCCCATGGATTAGAACCATGGGGTTTTCAGATTCCAGGACGATTTTTTCTATATTTTTTAAGCTTTTCTCATCCCCAAGCTGTGCGAGGGAGAGGATTGCTTTTGATATAAGCAGGTAATCGCTGCTGTCAAGGGTCTGTCTCAGGGTTGGAACAGCCTTTTCTATACCCCTCTGTCCGCATATTCTTGCTGCAATAGAGGCTGTTGTGAAATGGTAGTTATTAATCTGCTGTAAAAGAGCCCTGGTAATTTCTTCGGTAATCTTCATCTTTGAGAGGGCATACAGGGCTTCTGAGCGTACAGCAAAGCTGGGGGCAGTCAGTTTTTTCAGGACTTCCTGTTCCGGAAAGGAAGACTGGGATGACCCTATCTCCCGTATTACCTTTTGTTCATCCTCTACCGTCTGTACATTTTCAAGCTTGTTAAGCAAACTGATTGCCCGCAGGTCTTTTACAGAAAACATAATGCGCAGGGCTTTGGGGAGCGGTTTGGCTCCTTTGCTTTCAAGATTCTTCAGAAGTACAATCCCAACAAGAAGAAGCCCCAGGTTGGTTGAGAAAAAAATTCTGTAAACAAGTACTGCGTTACCCTGGATAAAATGCCTTAATACATCAAGATACCATCCGCCGGCGATTGATCCTAATGCACCGGTAACTCCCATTATAAAGAAATATAATATTCCGAGATTAACCTGATCCCTCTGGGATATTAAACTGTAGAAATAGGTTTGGCATCCATTAATAGCTCCCCGTGAGCCAAACTGAAAAAGAAAAAACAGAAGAGCGATTAGCATAAAGACATTCGCAGTGACGAATCCTGTAGGAAGCAGTCCGGGAATAAGGCTTATTCCGGTAATAAAAGTGTAAACAAGAATAAGCGGTTTGGCCCCGATTCTGTCCAGAAGGAAACCTGACATAAGCCCCATGAATATTGTGCCGACTGTCCCGATTATTGAAAAGATCATGGCTGTCCGGTCGGATACAAGAAAAATTTCCTTTGCATAAACCAGAATAAAAGGAGTTGCCATGGCACTGGTAAACAGAAACAGAGCAAAGGGATAGAGAAACTTTCTTACAGCCCGGGATTGAAGACTATCTCTGAGTGAGTTTATGAGACTGTCTTCTACCCCCTCGCTTACCCCCTCGGGTTCGGGAATCGCAAACAAAAATCCTGTTCCGATAAAACCGGTAGTAATCCCCAGTATAAAAAAAATGGAGAATATAAACAGGGGAGCTTCAGGCCTTAAAAATACTACGATGGTGATACTTGCCAGGAGGACCGAAATGTTAACCAGTGTCTGGTATGTTGAAAGGAACTTCCCCCTATCCTTACCCGCGGAAAGTTCTCCCACCAGCGGGCTGTTCCCCACGAGACCTATCCCCCGTACCATATGGAATAGAAACAAGCTTAAAAAGATTATAGCTGCTGCTGTCTTGTTGTTCCCCCGGGAGGCACAGTAAGGGGAGAAAATCATGGGGAGGAGGACGGTATTACGCAGCAGCCAGGTCCAGCCCATGGTTCTAACTATTTTAAGCCTTTTAAGAACCTTTTTCCCGAATATAATAAAAAAGAACGATATATAGCTGAAGGATGAAATCAATCCTATAAAGCTGTTGGATGCATTCAGCCTGATGAGGTAGATGACAATGACATTACCGACAATAAGGGTGTATGAAAACTCGTTAAACAAACCAAAAAGGTTATAGTTCCTTCTTCCCTTTCTCTTCTTTGAGAGATTATATCCTTCCATAGGTCCTATTTTACAACATTTACTCAAAAGAATCCTCGACAAATCCATATTTTTAAGGCAAAATGAGAGCTTAATTATTATCAGAAAGGATTTTTTATGAAAAAGATATTTATCGATTCCGACTGCGGTATTGATGATGCTTCAGCAATTATGATGGCTCTGGCCAGTGACAAGGTTGAAGTAAACGGGATAAGTGCCGTTGCAGGAAATGTAGGTATTGATAACGTAGTACACAATATAACAAGGCTTCTCTCCTTTTTTGGCAGAGATGACATTCCTGTTTTCAGGGGAGCTTCATCTTCTCTTCTCGGGGTTCACTTAAGAGCAGGAGATGTTCACGGAGAAGATGGGCTTGGTAATGTTTTTCTTCCGGAAACAGAGAAGAAGGAAGAATCGATGGCAGCCCCCGAAGGGTTGTACGCAACAGCAAAGAATAACCCGGGCCTGACCCTGGTAACCATTGGTCCAATGACAAATATTGCAATAGCATTGAACCTGTATCCTGATTTGAAAGAGCATATTGGAGAGATCGTTGCCATGGGAGGGGCTGTAAACTACGGAAACGTAACCAAATTTGCAGAGTTTAACTTTGCAGCTGACCCTGAGGCTGTTCAGTTTGTAATTGACAGCGGTATCCCTCTTACGCTTGTTCCCTGGGATGCAGCTCTCAAAGCTCTTTTTACTGAAAAGGACGTAGAAAATCTGGGGATTGGTGATACCAAGGCAGGGAAACTGTTTACTGAACTTCAGAAAACTCCTATGAAATATTTTGAAAAGACCTTCGGCGGCAGAATTTCAGGCCAGCCGGATCCTCTGGCAATGGCTTATGTGATCGATGAATCCATTGCTTCCCACAGGATAAAAAGCGGGATAAAGATGGAGTTGAACTACAATGCCATGAGAGGTTCCTCGGTTACCGTTGCCGGTGACAGTATAGATATAATTATGGAGATAAATAAAGCCAGGTTTACCTCTATACTTACAGTAATAAAGGATTTAAAATAGTTATAAATAAATTTTTGGAGGTTCATGTATGAACAAAGTTAAGAAAATGGTTTTGATTACCCTTGCTCTTCTTGTTGTTTTTTCCACAGCAGCTGTTTTTGCTGGTGGGCAGAGTGATCAGGCCGGCGATTCCGGAGCAAAGAAGGTAAAAGTTGTCCTTTACGTTAACGGAACTCTCGGAGACAAGTCATTCTTCGATTCCGCAGCCAGAGGCGTTAAAATGGCCGAAGATAAGCTGGGGATTGTGGGAAAGGTTGTAGAAGGCGGATATGATCCTGCAAGATGGGAGCCGGATATAACTCAGCTTTCTGAAGGTGACTGGGATATTGTTATTGCCGGTACCTGGCAGCTTCAGGAGTATCTGGAGAAAATAGCTCCCAAGCATCCTGAAAAGAAATTCTTTACCTATGATACGTCTGTAGACTATTC
>JANTFL010000074.1 GCA_024763455.1 Sediminispirochaeta sp.
AAATTGCACGGGAAAACGGCCTTAAGGTTCTTGCCCATGCAGGGGAAGTTGTTGGACCTCAGTCAATATGGAGTGCACTTAACGATCTTAAGGTTCCTAGGATCGGACACGGAATAAGTGCCAAAGAGGACCCGAAACTGGAAGATTTTCTGCGTAAAGAGCAGATCCCTTTGGAAATATGTCCCATGAGCAATATTTTCACAAGGAAATATGTAACATCATATGAAAACCATCCCATAAGACATTTTTTCGATAAGGGTCTGTATGTAACCGTCAATTCAGATGATCCCACTATATTCGGTACTGAACTTAACGATGAGTATTACAACCTGCTTACTCATAAAATCTTCTCCATGGAAGAGATCTTTGGTCTTATTAAAAATAATCTTTATGCAACGTTTATGGATAAAAAGAGCAAAGATAAACACTGGAAAAAAATCGAGAAAATCATAAAGAAGTATACTTAAAAAGAAAGCCTGCGTTTTTTACCGCAGGCTTTTTTTAAAATGTTTCACGTGAAACAATATTTTTACTCTTCTTCATCATCCTCTTTATCACCGACAACCCGAGCTACATCAACAAGTACATCCGGTTTTTTTATAGTAACCACCGTAACACCGTGTGCTGATTTACCCTGCACAGATATTTGTTCAACATTTATTTTAATGGTGTTTCCCTGAGAGGTTATACAAACAAGATCATCCTTTTCGTTAACTGATAGAACACCGATGAGCTCACCGGTTTTTTCATCAGTCTTGTATATAATCTGTCCTCTTGTCCCTTTTCCATGGGGAGTAAAGTTGTCATAATCGACTCTTTTCCCGTAACCATTCTCGGTTATGACCAGAATTTTATTGTTTCCAATAATCTTTAAAATACCCGCAAGCTCATCATCTATGCTCAAGGATATACCCTTAACACCCCTTGTGGCTCTGCCTATCGCTCTGATAGTTTCTTCATTAAACCTCAGGGCATATCCCTTTCTGGTTACGAGGAAAACTTCTTCGCCTCCCTCAGTAAGAATGGAGCTTACCAGTCTGTCATTCTCATCAAGTTTTATCCCGATAATACCCTTGGTTCTTGCATTCCTAAACTCAAAGGTTCGGACCCTTTTAACAACACCGTTTCTTGTAGCCATGAATATATACTTGTCCGGAGAAAAATCCTGCAATGCCACTACCGAAGTTATCTCTTCATCCGCTGAAATCTGCAAAAGCACTTTAACCTGGGTTCCCCGGGCAGCTCTGGAACCTTCCGGAATTTCATGAACCTTTAACCAGTAGGCTTTCCCGACACTGGTTACAAACAGGATATAGTCGTGAGTAGAAGCAATAAAAATCTGTTCGAGAAAGTCTTCATTCTTCAGAGTAGCCGTAGAGGATCCTCTTCCGCCTCTTCCCTGACGCCTGTAGGAGGTTACCGGTATCCTTTTAATAAAACCCTTGTTCGATATCAGAACAGCCATATCTTCTTTGGCTATTAAATCCTCAATGTTAAGCTGACCGATCTCTTCGGGAACTATCTCTGTCCTTCTGGGGTCACCATACTTCCCCTTTATCTCTTCTGTCTCATCTTTTATCACTCCGAGGATCTTCCTCTCATCGGAAAGAAGGTCCTTCAGATATGCAATTAATGCAAGAACTTCCTTGTATTCCTCAATTATTTTCCTGGTTTCAAGACTGGTAATCTTCTGAAGCCGCATATCCAGGATTGCCTGTGCCTGCTTCTCCGAAAGTTTAAACCTGCTCATCAGGTTTTCCCTGGCAGAAGAGACATCGCCGGATTCCTTGATAATTTTTATAACTTCATCAATATTATCCAGGGCTATTTTAAGACCCTCAAGGATATGAGCCCGTTCTTCTGCCTTTTTCAGATCAAATTTTGTTCTTCTGGTTACCACATCAACCCGGTGCCGTACAAAATAATGGATCATCTCTTTAAGGTTTAATAATTCAGGACGTCCGTCTACAAGCGCCAGGTTGTTGACATTAAAGTTCTGCTGCAGTGCAGTATGGGAAAAGAGCCTGTTCAGAATAACCTTTACAATGGCTCCTCTCTTCAGTTCTATAACAATTCTCATTCCGTTCCGGTCAGATTCGTCTCGAAGATCAGATATTCCCTCTATTTTTTTATTTTTTACAAGGTCAGCTATACGGATAATAAGATTTGCTTTATTAACTGCATACGGTAGTTCGGTAACAATGATGACATCCTTACCGGACTTTGTAGTCTCCACACTGCACCGTGCTCTGACAACAATCTTTCCCCTGCCTGTTCTGAATGCGTCTTTAATTCCCTGTGTTCCGTATATGATCCCGGCTGTGGGAAAATCTGGTCCCTTAACGTGCTCCATAAGCCCGTCTACAGTGATTTCAGGGTTGTCTATGTATGCCTGAACAGCATCTGATATCTCCCTGAGATTGTGGGGAGGGATATTGGTAGCCATACCGACTGCAATACCGCTCCCGCCGTTTATGAGCAGATACGGGGCTGCTGCCGGAAGAACCGAAGGCTCCTGCATGGAATCATCATAATTGGGAATAAAATCTACCGTATCTTTCTTTATATCCTTGAGTACTTCCTCAGCAAGTTTCTGCATCTTGGCTTCTGTGTAACGCATAGCAGCCGGCGGATCACCATCTATTGAACCAAAGTTACCCTGAGGGCGGACAACAGGATACCGCATGGAAAAATCCTGTGCCAGCCGTACAAGGGCGTCGTAGATAGACTGATCTCCATGGGGATGATACTTACCCAGAACATCACCAACGATTCTACCGCACTTCTTGAATGCTCTGTCGGACCTGAGTCCCATTTCGTTCATAGCATAAAGAATTCTGCGGTGTACCGGTTTTAAGCCGTCACGCACATCAGGAAGAGCCCTGCTGACAATGACCGACATGGCATAATTAAGGTATGATTCTCTAATCTCATCTTCAATTGCTATGGGAATTACTTTCCCGCCTGTATTATCCACCTGCAGCTCCAGTTATTTAAACGTCTAAATTTGATACAAGAAGGGCATTATCTTCAATAAACTTTCTTCTCGGTTCGACATGTTCCCCCATAAGGGTTGCAAACATTCGGTCAGCTTCAACCTCATCCTCAAGCTTTACCTGCATGATGTTCCGTGTCTCAGGATTCATGGTTGTTTCCCAGAGCTGTTCCGGATTCATCTCTCCAAGCCCTTTATACCGTTGAATGTTTACCTTGTCGCTTTCATCAGCAAATTTTGAAAGGATTTCATCCCGGTCACTCTCATCGTAAGCATAGTAAATCTCTTTTCCTCTGGCGATCTTGTACAAAGGAGGCATTGCCAGATAAACATGTCCGTTTTCAATCAGCTCAGGCATGTATCTGAAAAAGAAGGTGAGAAGAAGAGTCCTTATATGCGATCCGTCAACATCGGCATCTGCCATAATAATCACTTTATGATACCGTATCTTGGATATATCGAATTCCTTTCCAACACTTGCACCGAGACTTGAGATAATAGGCTGGAGTTTCTCATTGGCCAGAACCTTGTCCATTCTGGTTTTTTCAACATTCAGCATCTTGCCCCAAAGAGGCAGTATTGCCTGAAAGTTCCGATCCCGGCCCTGCTTGGCGCTTCCGCCGGCACTGTCACCCTCGACTATATATACCTCACACAGCGAGGGATCCTTTTCACTGCAGTCTGCAAGTTTACCCGGAAGCCCCGATCCTTCAAGAAAATTCTTTCTTCGTGAAAGATCTCTCGCTTTCCTGGCCGCAAGACGTGCTTTTGCTGCACTGACCGTTTTCTCAAGAATTTTATCCACGACCTTGGGATACTCTTCAAAATAGGTAGTCAGATGTTCGTTAATCAGAGATTCAACGATCCCTTTTACTTCTGAGTTGCCCAGTTTCCCCTTTGTCTGCCCTTCAAACTGTGGTTCCGGAACCTTTATCGATATAACAGCGGTAATCCCTTCCCGTACATCATCTCCTGAAAGAGGAAGACTCCCGGACTTTTTGGAGAGTGGGGATTTCTTGTAGAAATCATTGATTGTTCTGGTAAGACCTGCCTTGAAACCTGCAAGGTGGGTCCCTCCTTCTCTGGTATTGATATTATTCACAAACGAATAAATCTGTTCACTGTATCCGTTGTTATACGAGAGTGCTATTTCCAGCTCAACATTATCCCGTTTGGCCTCAATGTACACCGGTTCTTCATGAATGGGATCCTTGTTCTCGCTAAGGTATTCGACGAAAGATTTTACTCCCCCCTCAAACTGATATTCCCGCTCCCTTTTTATCGGAATCCGTTCATCTGTAATTGTTATCTTTATCCCTTTATTGAGAAAAGCCAATTCCCTGAGTCTGTTGGATAGAATATCAAAGCTGTATTCGGTAGATTCAAATATCTCTTCATCTGCTTTAAACCGTACAATAGTACCTGTCTTTCCGCTGTTCCCCTTAACCTCTACCGGCTTTACGGGCACACCCCGTTTATACTCCTGGAAATATATTTTGTTATCCCTGTGTACTTCTACCGCACACCAGGATGAAAGGGCGTTTACTACCGATACACCGACCCCGTGAAGACCGCCGGATACCTTGTAACTGTTCTTGTCGAATTTCCCTCCCGCATGAAGCCGGGTCAGAACGATTTCAAGAGCACTTACCTTTTCAACTGGATGTTCATCAACAGGAATACCCCTTCCGTCATCCTTCACACAGATGATGCCGCCCTTTTCAATGACAACCTGGATATTACTGCAGTACCCTGCCAGCGATTCATCGATACTGTTATCTACTATTTCATAGACAAGATGATGAAGGCCCTCCACCCCGGTCGAACCTATGTACATACCGGGTCTTTTTCTAACAGCATCAAGCCCCTTCAAGACCTGAATTTGTTCAGCGGAATAGCTATCTTGCATTTGTGTTTACCTATTATTTAGAGAATGGCTGATTATACCTTTTTAAGTACAAATGATCAACAGAGGAAGATATTTTTAAACTTTTTACTTGCCTATATCATTTCTCTATAATAAAATGATCAGTACTTCCAATACTTGTTAATAGATTGTGGATAAATTGTGTTGTTTCATACGGAAGTGACTTCTTAGCCGCATTTAAAACCCGGTTAGAACCGAGTTAGAAGCTAAGTATTTTTGTAACTTGTTATATTATATATATTTATATAACAATTTATCCGTAGTTCAATATATTGGAGTTTTTTTACATAAATTTAATAATATGCATTGTTAAACTATCCTGTGGATAACTTGTGGGTAAATTAGATGAATGAATGGAATTATGATATTTTCTGGAAAGAGGCCTTAAAACAGATAAGGGAAAAGATATCTGATATAGACAACAGCATGTGGTTCAAGAATATCGGATATCACGGTTCCGGAAAAAACAAAATTATTCTTTCAGTCCCCTCTGCTTTTTATAAAGAACAGGTTACACAAAAGTTTAATTCTCTTATCCTGAGTACCATGTCCGAACTTACCGGATCACCGATAGATATTGAGTTTATCGTTAAACAGGTAACGACGAAGAATGAGAAAAAAGCTGAACCGGAGAGTAAAGTAAAACCCGGTAAGCCAATACAAAAAAGTACCGTAAAAGATAATCCTGAAAAAAACTCTAACTTGAGAAGGGATTACGTCTTCGATAACTTCGTTATCGGTGAAAGCAATACCTTTGCTGCAAACGCCTGTATTGCGATTTCAAAAAACCCCGGTAAAGCCTACAATCCCTGCCTTATATACGGGGGCGTTGGTTTAGGCAAAACCCATCTTATACAATCAATTGGTAATTATATCCTTGACAACTTTAAGGGAATGAAAGTTGAATACGTTACTGCTGAACAATTTACCAATGATTTCATACGGCTTCTCGGTGAAGGGGAGATGTATAAATTTAAAAACAAGTACCGGAAGGTAGATGTACTGCTTATTGATGATATCCATTTTCTGGGCAAAAAAATGTCTACACAGGAAGAGTTGTTCCATACCTTTAACGCTTTGTACGATTACAACAAGCAGATGGTGTTTACCAGTGACCGTCCGGTTTCTGAACTTAAAAATTTAACAGACCGTCTTAAAAGCAGATTTTCAAGAGGGCTTAACGTAGATCTTCAGCCCCCGAGATATGAAACAAAGTTTGCCATATTAAAGCAGAAACTTGAAACCCTGGGAGCAAATCTCGACGATGAAATTCTTGATTTAATATGTAAAAATGTAACGACTAACGTACGTGATCTGGAAGCAGCTCTTACAAAACTTATTGCCTATGGTGAGTTATTAAATAAAAAAATAACCATAGATATAGCAAAAGAACAGCTCAAGGATGATTTTTCAAGTCCCAGGCACGGGAACATAACCATTGATATTATTCAGAAGATTGTTGCAGACTACTTCAATCTTTCACAAAATGATCTTAGAGGAAAAAAGAGAACCAAAGCAATTACGTTTCCCAGACAGATTGCTATGTATATAACAAGGGAAATAACAGAATATTCGACAACAGAAGTTGGAGTTGATTTTGGAGGAAGAGACCATACAACCGTTATGCACGCATGTCAGCGGATAGAAAGTAAATTGAAATCTGATCCATCCCTGGAACCTATTATCCAGAATCTTATAAGAATGATTAAGGAGAATAGGATAAACTCTTGATAAACTGTGAGCAACATGTTTAACAATGTTTATAACTTTTTTTAATGATGGATATGTTAAGAGATTGTTAATTATGGTATACTGTTATTAAGATAAGTAATTATTTATATGTAATCGTTTTATAGGGGTTATCAACATATTAACCGCCCCTATTACTACTATTACTAATATTAATTAATATGTATTAGGAGAGAATAATGAAATTTACCTGTAATAAAGATCTGATAATTAAAGAAATTTCAATTGCTCAAGAGATAATATCATCCAGAAATTCAATTTCAATACTTTCAAATGTTCTTCTTGAAGCAGACAACAATACACTGACAATCCGTGCAACAGATTTAAAGGTTGGATTTGAGACCAAAATTCCGGTTGAAGTTGCTCAAAGCGGCAGTACAACAGTTTTTTGTGATAAATTTTTAAGTATTCTACGTTCTCTGCCAGATGGCGATATTGAATTCAGTCAGAAAGATGATAACAGGTTTATCATCAATCCCTTATTCAATAAAATTGATTTTCAGCTTAAAAGTATAAATGCTGATAAATTTCCGGAAATTCAGGATATCTCTGATGATAACTACTTTCAGCTGCCGCAAAAAGAACTGATGGATATGATTGGCCAAACAGTATTTGCTGTTTCTGACGATGAAACCAGATACTACATGAATGGTGTTTATCTTGAACATGAGGATAACACCCTCTCCATGGTTGCTACCGATGGAAGAAGACTTTCTTTTATTAAAACAATTTTTGATGAAGAAAATATAAACTTTGATCCGGTTATCGTGCCGACAAAAATTCTGCATCTTGTAAAAAAACTGTCCAGCGGTGAAGGTATTATCGCTTTGGCAGTAACTGATAATAATATATTTGTTAAATTTGATAACCAGAAGCTTTCATCTAATCTTATAAAGGGACAGTTTCCAAACTACAAGCGGGTAATCCCCGAGAGCCAGGAGTATGAAGTAAGAATTAACAGACTTCAGGTGATGGAAGCCTTGAAGAGGGTTTCTCTTCTTGTGGAACAGAAATCACGAAGGATTTTCCTGAATTTCATTGAAAATTCATTAATAATCAATTCAGAAGAAAGCGAACTGGGAGTAGCGAAAGAAGAATTGGAATGTTCTTTTACCGGACCCGAAACATCAATAGCATTGAATTACCAGTATTTACTTGATCCTTTGAAGGTCATTGATGACGAAGAGGTATTGATTAGATTTTCTGGAGCAAATAAGGCTATAACCATTGTTCCTACCTCCGAAAAGGATCTTTTTCATATAGTAATGCCAATGCAGCTTGATTAGTTTTCATGGGGTTTACACAGGTAAAAACATTTTCTTTCAGAAACCTTCAGGATCAGGTAGTTGATCTTGAAGGTTTAAATATTTTTCTTACAGGTCAAAATGGACAGGGAAAGAGCAATTTCCTTGAATCAATCTATATACTTTGCTTTGGATCCTCATTTAGAACCAGATCAGAATCACTTCTTGTAAAACACGGCCATGCGGAGACAACCCTTTTCGGAACCTATAACAGAGAAGGTGAGTACTCAAATACGATTTCGTTCAACTACAAGGGAAGTAAAAAAAAGATTCTTTTAAATGGGAAAGCGGTTAAAGACAGGAAAAACCTGATAAACAATATTCCGTCAATAGTATTTACCCATGATGATCTCTCGTTTATAAATGGAACTCCGGACCGGAAACGGTGGTTTTTTAATCAGATAATGAGTATATACGATCTGGTTTTTATCGATTTGTTACGGAACTATGGTAAAATACTTAAAATAAGAAATGCAGAACTTAAAAATGATGGTTCCAAGCTTATGGATGTTATAAACTATCAACTTGCTGAAGCTGGATTGGCTATTCAAAAGAAGCGGGAATCTGCTGTAAAGGAGTTCAATACAGTTTTCACACCGATATTTTCAAGTATCTCACAGCTGGAAAAAGAGGTATTCATAAAGTATGAGCCTTCATGGAAAGACTGTGAGACAGCTGCAGATATAAACGTAAAACTGGAAAAATCCTGGAAGAATGATCTGTTTACAGGATCAACGACAACAGGTGTTCATCGTGACAGATTCGAGTATTACATGGATAATCGAAATTTTTCAAAAATCGCCTCTACCGGCCAGCTGAGACTGATATCTCTTGTAATGAGGATTACCCAGTCTATCTTTTATCTGAAAAAAACGGCAAGAAAACCGATACTACTACTCGACGATGTGCTGCTTGAACTGGATAGTGAACGGAGAAACCGTTTTTTTAACTATCTTCCGGAGTATGAACAGGCTTTTTTTACCTTTCTCCCGGGTGAACATGTGTACGATAGAATTCAGGAAAATGTTAAGATGTATGACGTAGCCGAAGGGGTGTTGACTGCAAAATGAAAAAAGCAAAAGATATTCTGATAGATGTTCTTGGCGGTATTCATCTTGAAGGGGAAATGTACGTATCCTTTTTCAACAGTTGGAATAAAATAGCAGGAACAGATATATCAAATCATTCGCGGCTTTCGGATATAAAAAACGGTATACTCTACATTGAGGTGGATCATCCAGGATGGATACAGTTAATCCAGCTGAGAAAAAGGGAGATTCTGCAGAAAACAAAATCGATGTTTCCGCAGCTCGAGATACGTGATATCAGAATTTTTCTTGAGAAACATACAAAGACGGTTCCGGAAAAAGATAATCAACAGAAAACAGCCGGCAGTGATGATGAAAAATTCCGTTTTGACAAAATTCTTGAGAGACTGGGGCGTTCAATAAAGAAGGATGATGAGTTGACATAATGATCCGTTTATAAGTATACTACTACACCGTTGTAAAATAGAAATAAATGCGCATTACGCGATAAAAATAAGGAGTTTCTTAGATGAAAAGAACGTACCAGCCCAGTAGAGTGAAAAGAAACAGAAAATTTGGCTTTAGAGCCAGAATGAAGACCAAAGCAGGAAGACTTATTCTTGCACGGAGACGGAGAAAGGGTAGAAAAAAACTTTCAGTAGCGGATGAGAAGAAGCCTTACTAGAGAAGAAAGACTTAAGACCAGAGAGGATATCAGTAGGGTTTTTAGTTCTTCTGCAAAAGTTTCCTGTCCAGGAGCTAAACTTGTTTATAACGAAAATAGGCTTGAGTTTAATAGATTTGCCGTTACCCTTGTAAGAAAGTATGGTAATGCTGTTATACGAAACAGATCCAAAAGGATTGTACGTGAGATATATCGTAATTTAAAATGCAATATAAAGAAGGGATATGACATTGTTATCGTGTTATATCCCGGTAATTACAGTTATAGTCAGCGTTTAGAACAATTTTCATATTTACTAAAGAAAGCAGATCTGCTGATCACTTCCCACTGAATATCCTCAATTATTCACGAATATTGAGGAGAAATAATGGAAAAGAATACACTATTAGCAGTGGTTTTATCAGTTGTTGTAATTACTGTGGGATTTATGCTCCAGAATGTCTTTTTTCCGGCCCCGGCTGCTCAGCAGAGTACCGTTGCCGTACAAGATACGACACCTGCAGAAACTCAGGATCAAAATTCCGGCAATACAACAGGGCAGGTCTCTGAACAGGCCCCAGCCGATACCACACAAACCTCTCAGAGCGCAGCATCTGGGATTATAGATGCTGCTTCAGGTTTTGTTCCCTGGGATGGTGAGAATCAGCCCCCTCTGTCAGCTGCCCCTGTCATAGAAAACAATCATTTTGTTGTTACATTCAGCACCCGGGGAGGTACTGTAGCATCAATAAAACTTAAAGAACATTTGGACAATGGCCAGCCCCTTGAGATGGTTCAGAAGGGGAAATCTGATATTAATGCCTTTGAACTGTATTTTGGAGACAACAACGTCAAACCGCTTCAGGATCTTATGTACTACAGTAAACCGGATGAGAATACCATTGTATTCTACAGAAATTTCAAGATACGGGGAGATGAATCGGGCGCATACTTTACTCTTAAAAAAACGTATGTATTTAAACCCAACGATTATCTTTTGGAATTGAAGGTTGCTCTTGAGAACAGCGTCAATCAGTATCTGCCTTTTAACTATAACGGATATTCTTATACCCTCGGCTACGGGCCTCAGATTGGTCCCTATGCTGAAAAATTAAATGGACGGTACGAGTACCGCAGATACTACACGTACTCCAACGGCAAACGGATCAATAATAAACTGAAGACGAACGATGAACAATCTTTAACCAACAGTGTTTCCTGGTCTGCAATTGTCGGAAAGTACTTTACGGTTATTGCAATTCCCGATTCTACCAACTACAAGGTAACTTTTTCAAACAAGCAGGTAGAAGGGGTGAATATAACATCACAGATGTTTTTATCCAGACCTCTTATAAAAAGCTCCAAAAACGAAGATGTGTATAGATTTTACGTTGGTCCCAAGCTGAAAAGTGCTCTGGCCAGCTATGATAAGGCCGATAAGAACGGATTCGGAGTACAGGATCTTAACCTGGAAGAGGTTATTGATACAAGTTCAATCCTCGGCTGGCTTGAATGGATTCTTCTTCAGATCCTTCAGATATCCTACAAGGTTATCCCCAACTACGGTATTGCGATAATCATTCTGACAATCATTATTAAAACGCTGCTGTTCCCTTTTACACACAAGAGTTTTGAATCTACCAGCCGGATGCAGGCTCTTACACCAAAGATCAACGAACTAAAGGAAAAGTACAAGGATAATCCCACAAAGATGAATACGGAAATGCAGGCTCTTTACAAGAAAGAGAACGTCAATCCCATGGGGGGATGTCTTCCCATGCTTCTGCAGATGCCGATTTTCTTTGCTCTCTACGGACTTTTGAACAAGTATTTTCAGCTGCGGGGAGCTGTCTTTATTCCCGGTTGGATAACGGATCTTTCTTCACCTGAATCCATACTGAGTTTACCCTTTACGATTCCAATCGTCGGCTGGAGTGATATAAGACTGCTGCCGATACTGTTTACCCTTACCATGATTCTGTCCAACAAGATGATGAAAAATCCGTCAACAGAGGCAGCCGGCGGGGACAGCATGAAAATGATGACTACCCTGATGCCGGTGATGTTTTTCTTCATAATGTATAATTCACCGTCAGGGCTGCTTTTATACTGGACTCTTACCAATGTAATCACGGTAATACAGCAGAAATACATCAGCAAAAAGCTTATAAGTAAAAAGAGCTAGTTTTAATTCTCCAGGAGGGAGATTGTTATGATAAAAGAGTTTGAAGGAAAAACCGAAAAAGAGGCTATTGATAACGCGGTTAAAGCTCTCAACATCAATGCTGAAGAGTTTGATGTCGAGATAGTTGAAACCGGGAAGAAAAGCCTTTTCAAGAAAAGTACAGTTAAGATCAGGGTTCATATTGAGGATGATCTTGA
>JANTFL010000075.1 GCA_024763455.1 Sediminispirochaeta sp.
CGTAAAGGAGATAAGCATGGGCAGTTCTCCCCGGCAGGGGGGGCACCATGTTGCCCAGAAGTTTAGGATGACAGTTTTTCCTGCAAACTCATTCAGGGTCAGCTCTTCTCCATCTGTATTTTCTGCAGAAAAAATATAAGCCTGCTTATTCGTCTCTCCTGGATTCAGGCTGTTGTAGACTGAAGACAAGAGTACTCCTGAAATTACGGATGATGCAGCAAAGGTGAGGAGAATAAAGAGAAAAGTCTTCCTGTTGTGCTTTTCGATCTTTAACGTCTTAAAGCCATAATAGCCCAATCCCAGAATAATACCGGTGATGATTCCCGGCATTCCACCGGGAGCATAGAGAAGGGCAAGGGGGTTTTTTATAAGATTAATGTTATATACGAGCGGAAAGAGCTTCCATAGTACGAGTACAACAATAAGGGAGCTGCTCAGGGTATCAAAGAACCTGCTGCGGATCTGTCTCTTTTTTTTAAATAGTAAAACTACTGTCAAAGATCCCGTCAGAAGGGCCAGAACTACCATGAGCAATAAAACAGGGATAGTAAAGGGGCCAATCTGAATCTGATCCATTGAGGTATAGTCCTGTTACTTGTCTATAAAAAGTTTAAAGGGTTTTTCGTCGATCATTTCAAAGTAGTACGCCTTTCCGTCTTTAAGACGTATCTGCGTTACTGTCCGGCTGAGTATTTTTAGAATCTTTGATGCCGGGGGAATATCAGAAGGAAGCCTCCCTCCCTGTATGGAACGTAACGCTGCTGAACGTGTAACGGTATACACATCAGTTATCTCCTCTATGGGGAAGGAAAACTTTGTTTTTTTATATGCATTTTTTCTTTTTACCAGTAGTCCGAGTAATCCGCCCTCTTTTTCAAAATCCTCAAAGATCAGTCTCCCGTTGACAGAATAGAACAACCCCCCAAGATTTTTTACTCCCTCCCCGGAAAAACCGAGGTAGAGAGCATATGTTCTGAATGTCAGCTTTCCGCCGTTTTCCTCTTCAAGCTGTCTTAAAAAATTGTTTGTTTCACTATCCATGCCTGACAACTTTAAAGATATTCAATTCTGTGGCCAAGCTCCGCAGCTTTGCCGAGGAGGTAGCTGACACCGCAGTACCTTTCCTGGGAAAGCATAACTGCTTTTTCTACCTTGTCTTTGTCCAGATTATCTGATGCTTTGAACTGATAGACAACGACCATCTTTGCATAGTGCTTGGGATGCTCCTCAGTCTGGTCTGCATCAACCTTCACATTAAACCATGAGGGGTTCTGCTTCATTTTGCCAAGTATTGAGATTACATCCATCCCGGTACATCCGGCCAGGGAAAGAAGCATAAGCGGTTTAGGCCGGGGTCCTCTGTCTTTCCCGCCCACCTCGGGGTTGGCGTCAATTATTATCTTATGTCCGTCCATAACAGCCTCAAAAGCCATTCCGTCCATCCAGGTACAGTCGGTTGTTACTTTCATATATCATCCTCCTAACAGTATTAGAGCTATACTATACTAAATTTAGTAAAAAAGTACAGTATTTGGGATTAGTTTTTCTCTTGGTAGTAGCAGAAATCCCGGATTCGGGTATAAAGGGAGTGGAGCGGTTGGATGATTATATTACGTTTACTATCGTGAAGTGGCCTATAGATGATAGAATGATATCCTGTGGTCCATAGAAGGCTTTGTAACAATCTTCGATTCAGGGTATAGTTATCCAATGAACTACGCACTCAAGGATTTAGGGAAACAGCTCAAGAACAATCACCTTGCAATGAGACGGCACTTCGCTCCCCGGGAAACAGACTGCTACCGGGTCTATGACCGGAATATAGGGGACCTCCCCCTGACTGTGGATATCTACGGTCCTTTTGTGCATGTGGTGGATTTCCGGGATGGTGCCGGTGCTGAAAGCATCGGGAGTGAAGAGATACTGGACACGGTATGCAGAATGCTGTATGTAAACAGAGAACGGGTTGTCTACAAGCTGCGGAATACCCGGGGGGAGGGAGAGCAGCATAAAAAGCTCTCCGAGTCCGGGGATGTTCTAACGGTAAGGGAGAACTCACTTAAGTTTATTGTGAACCTGACGGATTATATTGATACCGGCCTTTTTCTTGACCACCGCAGAACCAGAGAAATGGTCTTCGAATCTGCTGCCGGGAAGAATGTCCTGAATCTTTTTGCATATACGGGATCTTTTTCTGTGTATGCAGCGGCAGGTGGAGCAGCGGAGGTTGATACCGTTGACCTTTCGGCGAACTACCTCAAGTGGGCACAGCAGAATATGGAACGTAACGGATGGGGAGGGAAAGAGAACCGCTTTATACGGTCTGATGCTGCAGCTTTCTTAAAAGAGGCAGTGGGAAAAAAGAAACGGTACGGGATTATAATCCTCGATCCCCCTACCTTTTCCAACAGCAGAAAGATGGAGGGCACCTTCGATATCCAGAGGGATTATGTGAGTATGATAACCAGGTGTTCTTCTCTACTGGAGAGGGAGGGAGTAATCTTTTTCTCTACAAACTATAAGAAATTTCATTTTGACCCCGGCAGGCTTCATACGGTAAAAGCCCGGGATATTACCTCCCTGACAATAGATGTTGATTTTTCGAAAAAAAGGAAACCCCACCGGTGTTGGGTGTTGGAGAAAAGGTAATGAAGGTTGAAAAAGTTTCTTTTGGTGAGATAAAAATTGACGGAAAAGTCTGGAGCGATGATCTCGTTATTGACCACGGAACAATATCCCTTCGAAACAAATCTGTTTCCAGGATGAGTAAAGCGATCTATGGGCATACTCCCCTGACGGTACATGAGAATATCCCCTGGGACTGCAGCACCCTGGTTATTGGAACCGGAATCTATGGAAGCCTGCCGGTTACCAATGAGGTCTTCAAAATGGCAGATGAGCTCTCTGTTACTCTTGTTGTTAAAAAGCTGAAGGATGCAGTCAAGCACCTGAACGATCCGGATACAAACTTTGTGCTGCACCTGACCTGCTGAAGGTCATACTATTATATTCCATTAAAATCCAAAAATGTCAAATATCTCAACTGTTGCCATATGTACACAGGTTTGGGGTAAATTAATACTATAGTTGTATGGACAATAATTTTTTTCGGAATAAAATCCAATTAACAAAAAGAAAAAAGTTAATACATAAAAGTTGATTTAAAAAAGTTTGAACAGCAGCCGCCCCGTTTGAAGCAGCTGATGTTCCTCATTAAAAAGTTGATTCAAAAAGTCCAGTTCAAAAAGTGTACGGTTCCTAGCCTTTTTTCTGTAGTTTGGCCCAGGTATCCCTCATAGCAACAGATCTGTTAAAAACCGGTTTTCCTTTGCTGGAATCTCTGCTGTCGACACAGAAATATCCTTTTCGAAGGAACTGAAAAAATTCCCCCGGTTCTGCTTCTTTGAGGGAGGGTTCCAACATACAACCTTTGAGAATGGTAAGAGAATCCTCTGCAATATCGTCAAAAAAGTCGCCTGTCTTTTCTCCCGGTACTTCAGTACTGAACAGATGACTATACAGCCGTACTTCACCTTCAAAGGCATGGGATGCAGAAACCCAGTGACTTGTTCCTCTGACTTTTCGTCCGTCTTCAGTCCATCCTCCCTTTGAATCGGGATCATATGTACAGTGAACCTCCACTACCGTGCCTGTTTCATCTTTAACTACTCCTGTACAGGTAACATAATAGGCATGTTTAAGTCTGATCTCATTTCCCGGGGATAATCTGAAGTATTTTTTTGGAGGATTCTCCATAAAATCTTCACGTTCAATATAGAGTTCTCTGCTGAAAGGAATTTTCCGGTTTCCCATGGTTTCATCTTCCGGATTGTTTTCAGCTTCCAGGTATTCCACTTTTCCTTCCGGGTAGTTGTCAATGACAACCTTCAGGGGATCCAGTACCGCCATTACCCTTTTTGCTCTTTTATTAAGATCATCCCTGAGGCAGTGTTCCAAAAGCGCAATGTCCACAGTGCTATTAGCCTTTGCAACCCCTATTCTGCCGGCAAAATCTCGGATGGATTCGGGGGTATACCCCCTACGGCGGAATCCGGAAATAGTCGGCATTCGGGGGTCATCCCATCCTGAAACGATTCCGCTTTCCACCAGTTTCAGAAGTTTGCGTTTACTCATAACGGTATAGGTAAGGTTCAGACGGGCAAACTCAATCTGCTGCGGTCTGTGTCCCGGTCCGGTATTCTCAACCATCCAGTTGTACAGGGGTCTGTGGTCCTCGAATTCAAGAGTACATACTGAGTGGGTTATCCCCTCTATGGCATCTGAAAGGGGATGGGTAAAGTCGTACATCGGATAGATGCACCACCTGTCCCCTGTCCGGTGATGTGTTACTCTGCGGATACGGTAAAGTGCCGGGTCTCTCATATTCAGGTTAGGGGAACTCATATCAATCTTTGCCCGGAGAAGATACTTCCCGTCTTCAAACTCTCCTGCTTTCATCCTGCGGAATAGATCAAGGTTCTCCTCAATACTCCTGTTCCTGCCGGGGCTTTCCTTTCCCGGTTCGGTCAAGGTTCCCCGGTATTTTCTGATTTCTTCAGGAGAAAGCCCGTCCACGTACGCTTTCCCATCCATTATCAGTTTTTCTGCAAATTCGTACAATTTATTAAAGTAGTCGGAAGCAAAAAATTCGTTAGTGCCCCAGTCGAAACCCAGCCATTGTATATCTTCACGGATAGAATCTATATACTCAATGTCTTCCTTCTCCGGGTTAGTATCATCGAACCGTAAATGGCAACAGCCATTGTACTTTTCTGCAAGACCGAAGTTTAGACATATCGATTTAGCGTGGCCGATGTGGAGGTATCCGTTCGGTTCGGGGGGAAAACGGGTAATTACCGCTCCATTGTTTTTTTTTGCTTTAAGATCTTCTTCAATAATCTTTTCTATAAAGTTAAGGGAAACTGTTTCTTCGCTCATTCTCTTGTTATCCATAATTCAATTTGTATATTTTAGGGCTATTCTATTATAAATCAGCTTGTGGTTCAATTATCACCGGGACAACTTCTTCATCTGTCCTTACTAATTTTGTTTTAAAAGGACCTTCATTTGCAAAAAAGCTGAGTTCTTCCAGGTTATCCACCCCCAGTTCAATATTTTCAAGGAGCTGCTCGATGTTAAAGTTGAACACTACAGATAGAGAATCTTTCTCCCCGCTCTGCATAAGATAGGAAGTTCCGCTCATCCAGTGAATAATATCTGCAGCTGCCTTACTTTCCCGAATTTTACCATATCCGGTACATAATTTTTCAATAAACTTTATTTGAAGTTCTGCTGTCTCTAAAAGGCTGAATGAATCAGTCCCAAATTGCGCGGATGCTGTGTTATTTTGCAAAAAACGGGCAAAGGCTTCCAGGAAAACAGAGGGTTTGGTTTGCAGTAGATCAACCACCAGATAAAACCAGGGAACAGCTTCTCCTTTGTTGTAAAAGATCGTACAGGCTTCAGCCAGTTTCCGAGCCTTCTCCATATCGTCTGTAGAAAAATCAGGGGTACTGTGAACGGTGTAGGGCTCTTCCTCCCTCCAATTCAGGTTGAATTTTTTAGCTTGATCATACAGATCAGTCCCTTTCAATACAGCCAGGGGGAATATGTCCAGGTGATTTGGGCGGAGGGACAGGGCATAGTCTATACTTTTACAGAATCCTTCATAGGTATCTCCGGGAAGGCCGTAAATAAGATCAAACCCATACACAGCGCCCTCTTCGTGGAGCATCAGGATTTTCGTATAAAAATCATCCCTCTCGAAACTTCTGTTTACATTTTTAAGGACCCTGTTGTCTGCACTCTGAAGTCCTATCTGAATACTGCAGGTAATATCCGAAAAAAGCTCAGCCGTTTCTCTGTCCAGAAATTCGCTGCGGATCTCAAAGGTAAAGTGAATACCCGGAGCTGTTTGCTTAATAAGACGTAAAACAGTCTTTGCCTTCTCTCTGTCGAGGTTAAAGGTGGGGTCGAGTACAAATACCTGCGGCACACCGGACTCAGCAAAGAGCTGCAGTTCCCTTTCTACCCTTTGAAGCGGGAAGCTCCTGACCCTTTTTATTCCCCTGGATTCAAAGCAGAAGGAGCAGTTAAAGATACATCCCCGGGAAAGTTCCCATAGAATCCCGCTATAAACGGAAGGATTGATGATCCTTGAAAGGAAAGGGGAGTGTATCTCCGGCAAATTCAAGGGAGTTGTCTGGGTAAAAATATCCGGGGGATTTTCTCCTTTCTGTACTATTTCAAGATAGGCAGTAAGATTCACTTCCCCTTCGCCAGTGAAAAGTGCATCAAAGAGACCAGTTTTCTGAAAAATCCTGTAGTCTGCAGTAACTTCCGGGCCGCCGGCTATAATCCGGAGACCGGGCTGCAGGGAAAGGAGCGCTTCAGCAAGGAGAAGAATTTTCTTAACATTCCAGAGATAAACAGAAAATCCAACGACATCTGGACCAGGTTTAAGAATGTTACGAACAGAAGTCTCTAATGACTCACCAAGATAGAGATCAATAATTTCTCCATGGGCAAAAGGGGGGATATTTGAAGCAAGTACCGCTGCTGCAAGGGGAAAAGCCTGGGGACTATCATCCAGATGCACAGTGGCAAAAACTACCTTCAAAACTGTATCAGCTTTCGCTGATTATCCCGTATGCTTTTGTTTTCTCATCCGGGGTCAGATCAGCCGGAACCGATTCTTTCCCAACAGCAGTCGCTATCATGTACCGGGCACAGTTTAGATTGTTTTTCCGGCAGTACTTATTCTTCATCTCTTCAATTTTATCCGGTTCTCCGGCAATTTTATCATTGAAAAATGGACAGTTATTGATTAATTCACACTCACTCATAGTCAGAATATAGTATGAAGTATGACCCTGAATCAACAGGTTTGAGAGTTTTTAAGAGTATTTCTAAAATACTCAGTCTGCTCCGGGTATACTGTAAAGATATCCCTCCCTTTTTCAGAAAGAGTGTAACGTCCTCTTCCGGTTCTTTCAAACCAGCCGTAGTAGTTGTTGTATAGAATGGCCTGGACATCAAAAGATGCTCCCTGTTCTCTTAAGTGTGCGGGGCTTGATGTTCCGTTCTTTTCCAGAATAACTGCAGTCTGAATCGATTTTAGTCTGTAGGCGGTCATTGTTTCTATGGATGAGACTGAACCTCCTGTGTTGAAGTCTCTGTACCTGCCCCCGATCTCTTTGAACAGGGCGTTTCTTTTCTTTGTATTTATGGATGGTTTTGAATTACCATTGCCCGGATTGAGAAGAACCTCAATCTCTTCTCTCCCCGGAAGGAGGCGGACCAGAATAAATCCCAGCCCCAGCCTTTTCAGGAGTTTTACAATCTGCTTTTTCTGCTTAATCTGTTTGCCGTTCCTGACTGCTGCGGCTATGTATACAGAGTTCCCCAATTCCTGTCTCTCCAGCCCCTGTAGAACCAGTTTCAAGGAGAAGTGGTTTTTTAACTCTATCAGTACAAGGTCCTTACCTTTTACAGCGGCAATATCACAATTATTGACCTCAGCGTAAACAGTGTAGCCTTTTCGTTCTAGATATGTTTTTAAAGGATGGAAGAGTTCTGTTTCACTTCCTTTCATTACCTGACTTTTACCCTCAGGGGGAGTGTGTCTGTTAATTGCACGGAAAAATCGGAAGCTATCTTGGCTGTTTCCTCCAACGAGGCCGCTACATCCTCCGGTTTATGGGCATCTGAGTTGCATAGTGCCGTAATCGAAGAAGCCCCTGCTAGTTCCCAGAACCCTTTGAGGGGATATTGTCTCCGTTTCCCCTCTTTTGTAGTAATCATCGGTTTCCGGAGGCCGTAACCATTGATTTCCAGGATGATACCGAGTTCCTCTGCCGCGGAAATTATATCCCGGGAACAGGAGATGGCATTCCCATCCCATGGTTTGTATCCAATTCCGAAAGAATCAGGATGGGCAATAAAACTAAAAAGCCCGCTTTCCATGGCTTCTATAAGATGCCTGCTGTAGGCTGAAAGATGTTTCGAGTTTTCAATATCCCAGGTAGAGAGCCACTCTCCCTGATAGGGGAACCAGTGGACTGCTCCAATCAGGTAGTCTATATTCCTCTTTTCAAGCAATTCTTCGCTGTAAAAATTCCTGTATTCCTGAGCCCAGTCACATTCAAAACCCTTAAGAAGGGTTATGTGCGGAAACCGCTCTGCTGCTGTTTGAATCTCTTCGAGATACGGGTCCAGCTCATCCATTCCCATACGCACAAAATCCCATCTATTGTCCGGCAGGGGGGTGTGGTCTGATACTCCAAGGATCCTTATTCCCGCGGAATCGGCTTCCTTTGTATAATCTAAGGCGGTTCCGGAGGCATGTTTACACCGCCATGTGTGGGTGTGGTAGTTATTCATGTTGTGTAAGATACCCGTTTTGCACGGCAGATGCAAGATGGGACCGGATTGCTGCAGTGCAATTCCCTTATTTCTCTTGACAGAAACAATCCTTACTGTAATAGTTCTCATATGGAAACAAAACCTGTTAACGAAAAATACTTCGCAGAACTTGTCGAAACCCTGGCAAACTGCGGCGATTCCTCTCTTATTGATAATTTTCTGAGGGCCCTCCTTACCCCCTCTGAGGTATCGGAAGTGGCTAACAGATGGGCCATTGTAAGGTGTCTCGATGAGGGGATGAGCCAGCGGACTATTGCAAAGGAGCTGGGCCTGAGCCTGTGCAACATAACCCGGGGGTCCAAGGAAATGAAAAAGGAAAATTCGGCGTTTGTTGCGATGCTGGATGAATTCAGGAAATTATAGATTAGTTTCCTCTTGTCAAAAACAATAAAAACTACTATACATATGTTAGGTAGTTTTTGTGAAAACGTATGCTCCCATTCACTGTAGAACCTATTACTCTCTTTTGGAAGGAATTCTCTCTCCGCATGAGGTCTGCCGTGCTGCACAGTCCATGGGCAGCAGAAGTGTGGGTATTTCGGACATAAATAATTTCTACGGTCTTATCGAATTTGCCCGCACCGCACTGGATATGGGGCTGAAACCTCTGTACGGAACTGCTCTCTACGTGAAGGAGCGGTATCTGTGTACGCTTATGTGCCTGAACAGGGAAGGGTTTGCACGGGCTAACCGGATTCTGACCAGACTCTACCATGACACGGCGGGAACCTACGACCCCGTTTCTGATCTGGCATCTTCAGGATGGCAGGGCCTTGCTGTTATCTCCGCTGACCCCGAAATCCTTCTCCGTCTCAAGGGAAAAGACAGAAAAAACCTTTACGCAGGGCTTTTCTACGGACATCCCTTTGCCTCTTTTGTACGGTGGTCGAGGGATAACAAGATTCCGGTTATGGCTCTGAATGACGGAGTGTATCTTTCCATGGAGGATGCCGGATACTACAGGCTGATACGGGCAATAAAGAAAAGGAGACCGCTGTCTCTCCTCTCAGGGGAGGGCCTCAAGCCCGGAGACAGGCTTGTTTCAGGAACGGATATGGCTGCGTGGTTTTCGGCGGTGCCTGAGGCACTCGCTGCTGCCCGCCGGTATGCTGAAGTAAGTGAGGGGTTCGTTTTTCCTGATGGGTTCATTTTCCCCCCGTTTAACGGACTGAGCAAGAGGGCTGCTGCCGAAAGGCTCTACTCCCTGTGCAGACAGGGGATGATGCGCAGGTACGGAGGGATCTTTAAACCGGGCAGTCCCGGGGACAGAAGGGTAACCTATGAACTTTCCATTATCACCGAGAAGGGGTTTACTGAATACTTTCTTGTTGTTCACGATGTTGTAAAACGCTTTCCGGGAACCTGCGGCAGGGGAAGTGCCGCATCCAGTATTGTCTCCTATCTTTTGGGAATTACCCACGTGGATCCCCTGAAATACGACCTTTTTTTTGAGCGGTTTCTTAACAGGGAGCGGCAGGATCCTCCGGACATCGATGTCGACTTTCCCTGGGACGAAAGAGAAAAGGTTCTCTCCTACGTTTTTGAAAAGTACCGCGGATTCTCCGGGATGGTAGCTGACCACATAACCTTCGGTATCCGTTCCGCCTTAAGAGAAAGTGCAACTGCTTTTGGAATCAGCGATAGAGAGATTGATACCTATTATCCCCTTTGGATGAGGGGGGATAGAGAAAAAATCCCCGGGGATGTACAGAAGTATGCGTTGAAACTTCTTGGGAAACCCCGGCATATAGGTACCCATCCCGGCGGGGTTGTAATTACCCCGGAGCCCATTACTGTCTATACCACTGTCCAGCCTTCCGCTCTTAACCGGCCTGTTATTGCCTGGGAGAAGGATGGGACGGAAGAAGCAGGGCTTGTAAAGATCGACCTCCTGGGAAACAGGTCTCTGGGGGTCTTAAGAGATTCTATTGCTGTAATCAACAAACGGTACAGCACTTCTCTGGAGTGGGACCTCTTCACGCCTCAGGGAGACCCGGAGACGGAGAAGGAGATAGCACGGGGAGATACCCTCGGTGTTTTCTACATTGAATCGCCGGCAACGCGGCAGCTGCTTAAAAAAATGGGCATGGGAGATTACGAACACCTCGTAATAGCAAGTTCCATAATACGCCCTGCTGCCAGTGGCTGTATTCATGATTACATAAAACGTCTTAAGGGACAGAAGTTTACTCCGTATCCAGAACCTGCAGGTTCAATTCTTGCTGACAATCTGGGAGTCATGGTGTACCAGGAGGATGTAGCCAGAATTGCCCACGGAGTCGCCGGTTTCAGCTACGGAGAGGCTGATTCACTTCGAAAACTTCTCTCCAAAAGAAACCGGGAGGAACGGCTGAAAAGAGTTGAAAAAAAGTTCAGGTCAGGGGCCCGGAAGAATGGATTCAGCAAAGGTACCATAGATCTCCTCTGGAGGGGGATTTTATCGTTTGAAGGGTACTCATTTTCAAAGGCCCACAGTGCATCCTATGCGCTCGTCTCTTTCAAGCTGGCCTGGGTCAAGAACCGGTATCCGCTTGTATTCTATACCTCTGTCATAAACAACGGAGGAGGATACTACGACAGGCAGGTGTATATTGATGCGGTAAGAAGAATGGGATTTCCCGTACTTCCTGCGGATATAAACAGAAGTATGATCAGATACACCTGTACGGAAAACACCCTGGTAACAGGATTGGGCCAGCTCAAAGGGATCTCTGAGGCCTGTCTGGAAAAGATTATCAATGAAAGGGAAAGGAAGGGGGTGTTCAGGGATATTTTTGATTTTTATGACAGAGTGGATCCTGTGTTTGAATCTGTAAGAATTCTGGCCCGGTCCGGAGCTTTGGACAGTATTGCTGATTCCTATACCAGGCCGCAGCTGCTATGGCTGTTTTACGTCAGGGATAGAGAATCTTCGCTCTTTGTAGAAAAGCCCCGGATTCCGGAGTCTGTTGGCGATTACAGTGATGCGGTAAAGCTTACAGATGAGATCCGGACATTGGGAATAATTATTCGAAGGCATCCTTTGGAAATTTTCAGAGAAAGGATAGACCGGCTATCGAAGAATCTTGGAGGGTATCCGGTCGTTGATTCCCGGGATTTGGACCGCTGGGCCGGCAAAGAGGTATATATCCCCGGAATTTTGGTAACCGCCAAAGGTATAAAGACAAAAAACAGGAAAGAAATGTCCTTTATCTCCTTCGAAGATTCCTACGGTATCTTTGAAACAGTCATGTTTCCCTATTTTTACAGCAGAGAACGGTGGAAACTCTATTCGGGGGCCGCGTTTTTCATATTCGGCAGGGTCGAAAATGATTTCGGAGCTCTGCAGATCCAGGTTGAAGAACTGCTGGCACTGAATAAAAGTAATAAATATGCATCTTTAAGCCGATAATACCCCTGTGAAGGTTTTATTACTCTACAAATCCGGGGATATTGATACCGCTGAGCAGGTGTC
>JANTFL010000076.1 GCA_024763455.1 Sediminispirochaeta sp.
TAATATCTCTAAAACTCTGTCTTCTTGCGTTAAACCCGAAGCCCTTTGTTTCCAGTGCCATAGCAAGTGACGGGATGGTTCTGATTGACTGAATCAGTACAGAGACAAGTATGGGAAAAAGATTTTTCATTCTTTTTCTAAAACTTCTGCTCCCTTCGAAATCGGTTCCCCGGCGGAGTTTATGTGCATCGGTTACGTTTGAGTAGATGTGCGTTATGTGAGGGATGTACCTGAGGGCAATAGTGATAACTAGAGTAGCATTGAAAGGGACCTTAAACCACACGAGAGAGAGAATAAGATCATCAATCTCTGTAGTTAGGAAAAACAGAAAGAATAATGATGTTATTCCCGTGAACCGGATTATCAGTCGCAATGCTTCGGTTATTCCGTCGGAAGATAGGAGAATTATAGAGTGGAATTTAAGGATTATCTCTCCTGATGGATGAAAGGGGGGGGTGAGAAGCGCAACAAAGAACAAAAGAGGAAGAATGGAACGTATCGTCCTCCAGACTTGTTTCATACCGTTAAGAGAAATCAAAAGCAGAATAAAGATGAGAAACCCTCCCGTTACCGTAATACTATCGGTGAGGAAAAAGGACACGGTCATAAAGAGGAGGAGCACAAACTTTATTCTCGGATCAAATTTATGAACAGGAGTTTTCCCTTTGAGATATAAATTTGCAATCATGATGGCTCCACATTCTTTCCGGCAAAATACCCGTTTACCAGGTTAAAAGAATTCTCATCAACGGTGTTTACTACCCGGCCCTGTTCCATTATGTAGACCCTTTGTGAGAAAGCCCTGCTGAGTTCCATGTTGTGGGTTATAAAGAGTACCGAGCTCCCTTTTTGATGAAAGCGTGTAATCATCGATGCAAAATCCTCGACGGATAGCCCTGAATCAGCTTCATCCACAATATAGAGGTCTTTCTCAAAGAGATAATATACTGCTCCCTGAAGCCGTTTCCTTGCCCCGTAGCTCATAAGAGCAGGGGGGACCTCTTTCCCGGGCAGCTTGAACAGTTCTATTACCTTATCAACGGTATCTTCATCCGGGTTTAGACCGTAGGAAAGTTCTTCTTTAACCGTTGGAAGAAATATCTGGTAATCCGGATTCTGAAAAATAAATCCGGTGAGTATATTCAGGTTCTTTACCGTCAGAGGAGAGAGCGACGATTCTTTTTCTGCCAAGATCTGTCCTGAATCAGGCTTCAACAGGCCGCATAATAGTTTACCCAAGGTAGACTTGCCGCTGCCGTTTCTCCCCACTATTGAAACGATCTCCCCTTTGTTCAGAGTGAAGTGTTCCAGCTCAAGGGTGAATGCACCTGCTGTTTTATAGGAGTATGAAAGATTTTCTATTTTCAACAGAGGCTCTTCTTTCTTGTTAATCTGTGTGCTTGGATATCTTGCCGGATCAAGAAGCAGTCCTTCCTCTATCATCAGCTTTTTAAATTTCTCCGGGGAATCTTCTTTATGAAAAAGGGTTCCTTCGTGGAATATCGAATATTTCACCCCGTGTTCAGCCAGAACAGCAGGAGGCTTCGTCATAAATAAAATGATGGTCCGCTCTTTGGCAAGTATTTTTTCAAGGATGGATTGAAGAGATGCAGGGTCAAGCTCTTCAAAGGTTTCATCCAGAATCCACAGCGCCGGATTTACTGCAAAAAGAGAGGCAAGAAGGAGTTTCCTTTTTTCTCCGCCTGAAAGAGTCGCAGGGTCTCTGTATCTTAAATGCCCGATGCCGGTACTTTCCAGTCCGAAATCGATCCTTTCGGCAATCCGCTTTTTATCCCATCCCATGGATTCCATGGGGAAAGCGATTTCCGCATCACACCTCGTTGTAATTATCTGTTCATCGGGATTTTGGAAAACTGTTCCAACCTTCGGTATCAGGTCGTATGGATGGCTGTCTTTTAGTTCTACTCCGTCAAGTTTAATCCTTCCTGAAAGGTTTCCGCCGCTGTAACGGGGAATAAGAGCTGTAATTATCCTGGCTAAGGTGGTTTTACCGCTCTCTGGTTTACCGAGAATTACCCTGATCTCTCCCTTTGATACTGTTAAAGTAAGTTCCCTGAAAAGTTCAGGGAAATCAAGCCCCGGATATCCGGGGAATGTGAAGGAGAGATCCTCTATTTCCAACACTGTTTCGCTCACGTTTCTGTTATTTCTTTCTGTGTATCATGTTAAAACCGGTATAAGGTACAAGTTTTTCCGGAATTTTAATGCTTCCGTCTTCCTGCTGAAAATTTTCCATTATTGCAATTATTGCCCTGGATACCGCAATGGCAGTTCCGTTTACCATGTGGAGATAGGTGGATTTCCCTTCCTCCTTTATCCGTATACCAAGTCTTCTGGATTGAAAATCTGTACAGTTTGAAGTACTGGTAACTTCCCCCCATGCACCGTTCTCGTCTCTTCCGGGCATCCATGCTTCCAGGTCATACTTTCTGTAGGCAGGTGCACCGAGATCACCGGTACAGGTATCTACTACCCGGTACGGAATCCCCAGGCTGCTGAAGAGTTCCTCTTCCAGTGCCAGCAGCTCGTTGTGCACCGTTTCTGAATCCTCAGGCAGGCAGTAAACAAACATTTCTATTTTTGTAAACTGATGCACCCGGTACAGCCCTTTGGAGTACTGCCCTGCAGCTCCGGCCTCTCTTCGGAAACAGTGGGACAATCCAGCCATTTTCAGCGGAAGTTCCTCTTTGGACAGGATCTGCCCTGCATGGTAGCCTCCCAGGGTTATCTCTGCAGTTCCTATCAGGCAGGTATCAGTCCCCTCAAGGGTATAAATATTGCTTTCTTCTCCCCGGGGATTAAAACCAATCCCTTCCAGGATCTCCTCTTTTGCTATATCCGGAGTTGTAATGGGGGTAAACCCTTTGTTTCTTAACGTATCAAGGGCATACCGGATAAGAGCGAGTTCCAGGTAGACAGCCTCATTCTTCAGGTAATAAAACTTAGGACCTGTTACCCGTGTGGCGGTTTCAAAATCAATAAGGTCAAGTTCCTGTCCCAGTTGAACGTGATCTTTGGGCTGGAAATTGAAAACGGTAGGTTCAAGAAACCTCTTTATTTCCAGATTGTCCTTCTCTTCCTTTCCTACAGGAGCATCGGGATGAGCCATGTTTGGTATTTTCCCTGCCTCTGTAAAGAGATCGTTTTCAACTTCCTCCAGGCGGGCTTCAGCTTCCGCTATAGCGGATTTCAAAGCCTTTCCTTCCTCTATGAGTGTTTGACGCTCATCAGGGGAAAGCTTTCCCTTCATTTTTTTTGCATTTTCGTTCCTCTTCTTTCTCAGTTCTTCGGTCTCCTGAATCAGGGAACTTCTCATGGTGTACAGATCAATAACTTTGTCCAGATCAACATCCATATTTCGATTGCGGATATTCTCAGCTACAGCTTCCCTGTTTTCCTTGACGAATTTCAAATCCAGCATCTTGTCTAACTCCTTGTCTCAATCTCGAAATCTTTGGCTCTCTGTGCAGCTTTTTCAACTGCTTCCATAACAGCCGCTGTGAAAGCATGGCTTTCCAGTGCTTTTATGCCGGCAATTGTTGTGCCCCCGGCGGATATTACCCTGGTTAAACTGGTTACCGGATTTGTTCCGCTTTTCTTTACCAAAGCCAGAGCTCCTTCTATTGTTTCAACAGTAATATCCAGGGATGTGTCATAGGGGATTCCGCTGCTGGTTCCCCCCAGGGCAAGAGCATGAATAAAAGCAAAAACAAAGGCTATTCCGCTTCCGGAAAGTCCCGTAATCGCCGGCATGAGTGTTTCCGGTAGTATAACACTTTTACCAAAGGATTCTGCGGTTTCCACAGCTTCCTTTTTGAACGCTTCAGACACGTTTTCTCCGAATGCAATCCCGGTAAGGGATAACGATTCTTTCGCTGCAATGTTGGGCATAAACCGTACGATGTTACCGGTATGAAGGTTCTCTTCAAATAGGGATATCTTTTTACCTGCGGCAATGGTAATAATCTTTTTATCTTTGGTAAAACTACTGATTTCCTTAAAAAGTTCATCCAGGTGCTGGGGTTTGACAGCTATGATTACAATGTCAGATTTCCGAATAAGCTGTTCAAATGAGCTGCTTTCAGATGCCCCAATCTCTTCTGCCCGCTTTTTTGCAAGGTTTCTATCCTTATCAATAACAGTGAGCTGAAGATTTGCATATGTGCCTTTTATTCCCCGGGCAATGGCAAAGCCCATATTACCCATTCCAATTATACCGATACTCTTCATTTTACCTCTCCCATCTCAGTCTGTGCAGGGTACCCTGCTTTTCCAGTCCTTTGAAGTCAAGCTGCCGTGCCGCCTCATAAGCAACAATTGCTGCAGCATTTGACAGATTGAGGGACCGTGCTTCCTGTACCATTGGGATCCGGACACATTTCTCATGGTTTTTAGCAAGCAGTTCCTCAGGCAGTCCTTTTGTTTCTTTCCCAAAGACAATACAACAGTCTTCCCGGTACTTCATCTCCGAATAGGTCTGGTCAGCTTTTGTTGTTACAAAGACTAACTGGCATTTGCTGTTCTTATCAAGAAAAACTTCAAAATTCCTGTAATACCTGACATCTACCAAATCCCAGTAATCAAGACCTGCTCGTTTTAAATACTTGTCCTCAACTGAGAATCCCAATGGTTCGACAAGATGCAATACTCCTCCAATAGCTGCACATGTGCGGGCTATGTTACCGGTGTTTTGAGGAATTTCAGGTTCTACCAGCACTATATTTATAGACATGAGGGCATAGTATCTTGAATTAAAAAGAATTTAAAGTAGTTTAAGGAGCTTGAGATTTTTTCTCTTGCAGTTTAAACTCTCTGAATAGTGATGGACCCTATAATATTGAAACAGGAAGACAAAAGTGATGTATACTTTTCGGTTTACTGGTCGAAACTGCGGAAGGCTGAAAAGTACGATATTGCCTCAGTAGTTCCTTCTGTAGGCGGAATATACGAACTCTATTACATGGATGATAGGAAGAAGCTCAACCTTATGTTTATTGACTGGGTTTGGTATGGGGGGCTTAGGTCAAGACTCCGGAAGATTACCGATCCTGAGCTTATTTATGAGCCTAAACATAAAAAGATACTGGAAACTCATGATTGTTATTACAGATACTCTCTGTCGGGAAGCAGCAGCGATATGAAGGATGTTCTTTATTTCTTTGGCAAGACACATTTCCCTGAGAACGATTTCGAGCATTCAGGAAGGTACGATACTATATTCCTTGAGGAGTACTCTCCGGAAAAAATTGTTACCATATGAAGTTCCGTATTATCCTTTTTTTTCTCATTTCAGTTATTGCCACCCATCTTTTCCCCTCTGACAGTTCAGACATACTATACAAGATAAAACCCTTTCCTGAGGATGCGGTGCTGATCCTGAATAATTCTATGGAGAGACCGTTCAAAGAAGAGAAGGGAATTAAATTCTATACCATACCGTCTACCGTTCACTATGGTTTTTTAAGAGCTCAGGGATACCGGGATAAATACCTGGTTTTTCCGCAGATGTCCGGAGAGATATCGGAGATAAAACTGGAAAAGATGGATACTCCCCTTGTTTTTAAAAGCGTTGTAGATACCGGAAGTACGAGCCAGCCCAAGAGTGTCCGGTTCTCCCCGGATGGCAGATTTCTGGTGGCACCACTGCTTAACGGGGATGGAATCTATATTTTTGACTTACAGACCCACAAGGAGATCAGAAAGGGGGAAATACCGAAAGAATACGGCGAAAAAAAAGGGTTTGTCGAATCACTTTTTATCAATCGCCTGGGGGAATTATGGATAAGTCAGATGACCACCGGAATGATCCATGTACTGGATTCAAAGAACTTTGCCTACAAGATGAGTTTTTCAGCAGGGGGAAAATGGTCGAAAGTTTTAGCTGCTGATCCTTCTGAGCGGAGGGTTTATGTTTCAAACTGGGAATCCTGGACAATTACCGTCATCGATCCCGACAGGCATTTGGTTGTCAGTCGGATAAAAGTACCGGGGATACCCCGCGGTTTGGCACTTTCTGCGGACGGCAGGTATCTGTATGCCGGAATATACAGCAGCGGCAGGATTGTCAAAATAGATACAGATACCTACAGCATTGTCAAAACCATTAATCTCGGGGACGGAGCACCCCGGCATCTCGTTATATCTCCTGAGAATGGGTTACTTCTTGTTTCTGATATGTACTATGGGACAATTGTTACCATCACTGTAAAAACCGACAAGGTTATAAGAAAAGTATATGCCGGAAGCAATCTGAATACAATTGTACTATCCCCTGATGAGAAGTATCTTTTTGTTTCCTCCCGGGGGAAGAACAGCCGTAACGGATATCTGGAAAAGGGTCCGGAGTTTGGGAAAATATTTTTATATAATATCGCAGAGGGGAGCCTTGAGGACTGGATTTGGGGACAGAATCAGCCCACCGGGCTGGATATCTCGCCTGACAGCAAGACAATTGCATTTACCGATTTTCTTGATGGAAGAATAGAAATTTATAACTGGGAAAGGTAAAAAAACTGTGATAGTATAACACTGATTTGAGGGGGTAGTATGAAAAAGATTGTTGGTTTTTTGCTGGTATTTACTTTTTTAACAGGTATTTATGTTTTTGCCGGGGATGATTATTTAAAGAGTATTGATCAGCTGCATGAAGACGGGAATTATACAGAGGAATTTCAGCTGTTGAACGACCGCTTAGCGGAAGCAGACAGCGATACTGAAAAAGCAGAGATCTACTGGCGGCTATCCAGGACCATCCTGGAACTTACTGACCAGTTGGAGAGGGACGGTGCATCAAAAGACAAGCTTTTACAGGAATTTGACCGTGGTGTTTCGTTTGCTGATAAATCGCTTAGCCTGAACCCTGACAACTACAATGCCTATTATTGGCGTTCCGCCAACACCGGAAGGTGGGGAGAAACCAAGGGAATCCTTGATTCGCTCTTTAAGGCACCTTCCATGCGGGATGATTTAGAGAAAGCAATAAACAGTAATCCCACACACGGAGATTCGTACTATGTACTCGGACGGCTTTACTATGCAGTCCCGGGGATTATTTCCTTTGGTAATAAAGACTATGCTGTTTCACTGGCCCGTAAATCCATAGATAATCAGGAAAAGAAAGCCAGACCTTACCATTATTCCTATTATCTTGCACTTGCAAAGGACTTGTGGGAACGGAACTGGAAAAGCAGCAAGCGGCTTAAAGAACAGAAAAAGAAAAAAGGGCAGTATAATTCAAAGAGTAGCCTTCTGGAAAAGAACTGGTTTTATGAAGGAGTTATAGACTATTCAAGAAAAGAACCATATTCTACATCGCCCTTGGCACAACTTTCAGACAGGGAAGAAGCTGTACAGATAGTGGAATGGCTGGAGAAAAAATTGAGTTCACTTACAGATGCCAAACCGGGTGACGTGGATGACTTAAAGGAAGTCCGGGAACTTCTTAAAGACTGGAAGTAAAATAGTTGGATTGAGCCTACAGTCCGTTCTTATGAGGCGGGATCAGGCTGGCTTTTTTTATGTTTCTTCCTTTGGAACGGATGATTTGAACAGCATTTTCAACCTTTGAATGCTGGTCAGCGGCATCGGAGAATAGTTCTATCTGTTGATGTGAATCCTTCTTTTCCAGGGAAGAAACGCCCAGCCCGATAAGTCTGATCAGGCTGTGATTGTCCCATTTCTTTTTAAGCAGATCAAGAGCTACCCTGTGGATTTCCTCCTCAGAACGCAGCGGATGTTTAAGTGTTTGTCTGGCTGTGAAGGTGGTAAAATCGGAATATCTCAGCTTAATAAATACTGTTTTTCCGATATAACCCTGCTCCAGCATTCGGAACATTATCTGGTCTGCTAAATGGAGCAGCGTCTTATGCAAACCTTCAATATTCCTCGTATCCTCCTCAAAGGTTACTTCACTGCTTATTGATCTATTTTTAACTCTTTCTGAATGGATCCCCGGGTCTATCCCCCTGGAAGCTTTGTATAAAAAATCTCCTGCTGCCTTCCCTGTTATCTTTTGAAGCATTGAAATGTCAGTCTCTCGGAGTTGTTTTACCGTTGTAATGTTGAAAGCATTAAGCGTTTCCAGGGTCTTTTTCCCAAGCCCCCAGATGTCTTTGAGATCAATCCTGTCCAGAAATGCCAATTCTTCACCCTTTCTCACAAACACCAGACCATCGGGTTTGTCAAAATCGGAAGCAAGTTTAGCTAAAAGATGGTTATGAGCGATGCCTACTGACAGAGTCAGTCCTGTTGCTGTTTTAACCCTTTCTTTCAGGAGTAAAGCTGTTTTTTCAGGAGGACCAAAAAGCCGTTCTGTACCACTCATATCGAGAAAAGCTTCATCGACTGAAATTTGAATCTTTTCCGGAGTAAAATCATCAAAGATATTCATAATAACTCTGCTGACTTCCTGATACCTTTTCATGTTTACAGGGACAAATATGGCATGCGGGCACAGCCGCTTTGCCCAGGTTGCCGGCATGGCAGAGTGTATTCCGAATTTACGTGCTTCGTATGAGCATGCGGAGACCACCCCTCTTTTCCCGGAGGCTCCCCCGACTATAACCGGAAGCCCCCTGTATTCAGGATGGTCGTTCTGTTCCACAGACGCATAGAACGCATCCATATCAACGTGAAATATTACTTTTTCTTTAGAAGGTTTCTTCAAAACTGCTGCTAAGTTCTTCCAATGCCTTGAGCCGCTGAGGATCGGTCTCTGTTTTTAATCTGCCATTCAGCAGATTTCTCATTACGCTCCGGTCCGCATCTTCAAGAACCCCGGTAAGAAAAACAGAAACGTCAGGATCAGTTGTCAAATCAAGCAGGAGAGTGAGGGATTTTTCATCGCCCATGTGAGAGAGAACATAGATTACCCTGTATTTAATATCTTTACTCTGATCCTTATTCAAAAGAGAGGGAGCAAGTATTGAAGTTTCTTCTGACCGCATATCCCCCAGAACTTCCAGGATACTCAGCCGCAAAGTGTCGTCTGTACTGCGCTTAAAGGTTCCGGTAAGAATCCGTTCAACAGCCGGTGTCAGACCGTTCATGTTTTTTAAGGCCTCCACTGCCGCCTGTTTCACTGCTGCATTTTTTTCACGGGAAATGAGGGAGGTAAGGTCTTTAATGACCTGATCATTAACGGTTCCGAGCTCACCGATAGCCCGTACCGAGTAGAGTTTAAGCATTATGTATTTTTCATCCTGCAGTTTGAAAGCAGTAAGAAGGGTTTTCCACACATCACTCCGCGGAGGGTCAAATCTCATGGCTCCGAGGGCGCGTACCGAATTAATCCTGACTTCAATAGACTCGGTTTCTCCAGTGACCAGTTTTTGAAGTTCAGTTACCACTTTCAGATTGTTTACAGGTTTTATCCGGTACAATGCCCATGTGGCGTTTTTCTTTACCGAAGGAAACGATGAAGCCAGCAGGTTCGTGAGCGTTACGGTAGTAGAGGGATCAGCCAGTGCTGCCAGGATAGCCGAGGCTTCTTTCTGGAATAATTCATCTTTCCTAACGGCAAGTTTCCTGTTTATTGTTCCGGTTACAGAGGCAGGATTCTGCTTGTACAGCTTTAGAATGGTCTGCGCCGTTGTTGTTCTTAATTCAGGATTTTTATCTCCCAGATAATCAACGATATTCATTACAGATTTTGATCCGTTGCTGTTTTCCCCCACAGCATGGATGATTTCCTTTTTTAAATCAGAAGATGAATTAGGATCATTCAACATTCCTGTTATTGCAGGAAGTGCCTTTGCACTATTGGTGGCACTGAGGCTTTTCACGAGTTCTATCAGAACATCCTCGGATTTTTCTGTTTTAAGCAGCGGAAGAAGCAAAGAAACAGCGGCATCAGTCTTGTAATTGGCAATCCCTTTTATTGCAAGCATACGTAGTTCCTTATCACTGTTTTCCAGGTAGGAATCAAGGACTGAATAAACCTTTCTGTTCCGGGTATCCTTCTCTGTTACAGCAGAGAGTGCCTGTACAGCTGCCTTTTCAGTTTCTTTATCAACCTCTTTATCACCCTTGTTCTCGAGCAGTGAGAGGAGAATCTCTATACTATCATCGCCCCCCGTATTCCCAAGAGCCTGTATAATCCCTTTTTGCAGTTTTCCGGAAACTCCCTCCTGTATCTTCCCTATAAGAACTTCCCGTGCATCAGAATTGCCGATATTGCCCAGAGCCACCGAGCTTTCATAGCCGTACTGAGGGGATTCCAGGAGCTTTTGTAAGGAGGGAATTGCCTGACGGGCCTTAAGCTTACCCAGAGTTCTTATTGCCGCAAGGACCCTTTTCGGGGTAGAGTTCTTGTTCTCTTCTATAGTGTATATTGTCAGGCTTACCAGAAGGTTGTAATCATCCTTACTCAGTTCCGGCAGAGGGTATCCCGCCTCAATCATTCTAAAAAGCTGATCACTGGCAGTTGAAAAATCAGATTCATATTTTCTCTGTTCTTTTTTATATGCATTAAGCATGGTTGCTATGTATCCCCGCATCTCCTCCTGGGCTTTTTTTAAAGCAGAAGGGGTAAGATACAGAGTATCAGCTCCGAGTTTTTCTTTATTTGTGATAACGGCCTCTATCCGTTGTGAATAATTAAGAGATATCAGCTTGGGGATATCCCCGGATGCGTTTGCCAGAGCTTTATAAACACTCTGAAGCTTATCCATCGGGATAAAACGGTAGTTGGTTTCGATAAACTCCAGAATCTCCTGAACCTGTATAATCCCATCCTTGACGCCGGAATCGGGAATCTGCTCATCCATATCATCAAGTCTGTCGAGTTGTCCATTTGCGTTTAAATCAATGTATCCCTTCGATAATTCCGGGAATATGGCGGTAAAACTCTTTCCAAGTGCCGTATCTACCACTCCGGAATAAACCTGAGTTGAAAGAAAGACAAGAAAAAAAATGGAAAGGAAACCGAAAATTTTATATTTGTTCATATCTGTATCCTAATTGAAGGAGAACAAGCTGTCAATCTGAGTTTGATATAAGTATCTTTTTTTTGAATATCAGTGATCTGTTCACTGCGAAGGAATGTCCATCGACAACTGCTGCTGTATCAGAGGTCTTGTACTTCCCGGTGATCCGTATTTCTCCCTTTGATTCCTCCGGCAGTGTAAAGACCAGTGTAAAATCAGAATGAGGTACAGACCCTGTTTTAAAATCAATACGGCTAAAGTCTCCGCTTGCTGTGTAAGGATAGTTTGAATCATACATGATGATTTCTTTATCCGAGATCAGAGAGATATCAAGGGACTCAGGAGGAGTGGTGAATGAATAGTAAAGTGTGTATTCCTGTCGATTAAGGAATTTGTTTTTCCGTAATTCAATGACAGGAACAGATTCTGATAGAGATTCCGGTGCGGATGCATCAATAATCATGCTTCTTTTTTTAGTGTTGTATGATACTGTCCTGCTTCCGGTCGTAACAGAAAAAGAACCTAACGGGGCAGGACTCCTTAAAGTAAAATTGATGCTGCTGCTGTTGATATCCACTGTTTTTATGATTTCGAGAGGTTGAGGTTTTTCAGCTGAAAAGGGAGAAAATAAAACCAGGTAACCATACAAGAAAACGGAAACAAGTCCAAGGGAAATGTCCAGAGTGAGTATCATCCTTTTGGTCAGAACACTGTTTTTATTGTGAAACAGGAAACGGATTCGGTAAATCATAAGCAGAATGGGAAGGAGATTGGCTGTAATAAGAAGATTCCCGTATACAGGAGATAGAATAAAGAGATCGATAATCCGGTTCGATTCTGCATAAAACATCTTTGATGCTGCAAAAACCAGAAT
>JANTFL010000077.1 GCA_024763455.1 Sediminispirochaeta sp.
ATTACACCAACTGTTTTAACACCGTCAAGGTCACGTAAAGTACCAAGAGTCTTTTTCTGGTGTTTGATCAGTTTATGTTCATAAATACCCATCCCGGTTTCTTCAGCTGCTTTCCGGGCGCATGCTTCGGCATTTTCCTGCTTGTATACTTCCCAGGCTGCAGCAGCCACCATTTCGTCAACTTTTTCCTGAGGCCAGTATTCAACTATTTTCTGTGCTGCTCTCGCTTTTTCAATCATTTTATCAAGATTATCTGCCATAACTCGTGTTTCTCCTTATTTAATTTTTGCATCTACTACTTTTAAAGCTTCATCGATGATATCAATGGATTCGTCTATCTGTTCTTTTGTGATAATAAGAGGCGGAGCCATAAAAACAAAGTCCCATTTTGCAAACAGCGTCAGTCCGAGTTCAGCCAGCCGTTTTGTAAAATCGGGAGCAACATTCTGGATAGAATTGTTAAAACCTGCGAGAGGTGCCCTTGTCTTTTTATCGGATGTCAGTTCCAGTGCAGCCCATAATCCAATTGCACGGGCATCCCCCACTGATGGGTGTTTATCCTTTAATTCAAGAAGTCTTTTTTTGAAGTGCTCTCCCACTATTCTGGAGTTCTCTATCAGGTTATCCTTCTTGTATACTTCAATGTTTGCAATTCCTGCAGCACATGCAAGTGCATGTCCGGCATAGGTCAATCCTCCAACAAAGGGGTGGTCAGCGAAATAATCCCAAAGTTTCTTGGTCCAAATCATAGCTCCCAGCTGTATATACCCTGAAGTCAGACCTTTTGCGGTAGTCATTATATCAGGAACGACATCGAAATGTTCTATACCGAACCACTTCCCCGATCGTCCCCATCCGGCCATGGTTTCATCAACAACCATAAGGATACCGTGTTCATCGCAGAGCTTACGCACTCCCTGTACATATTCTTTGTTTGGAATAATAATTCCATTTGTTCCAACAATAGGCTCCATAAAGATTGCGGCTATTGTATGGGGTCCATCCAGCATTATCTGGGTTTTTAAAACCTCGAGAGCCAGCCGGTTTGTTTCCTCTTCTGTTTTTCCCCCAAAAGGATCATGGTAAGGGTATGGGCCGAAATACTTGACTACCCCCGGGATACCCGGTTCTGCAGCCCATCTTCGGGGATCTCCGGTAAGGGTAATAGCTCCTGCGGTAGCTCCATGGTAGCTTCTCCATCTGGAGTATATCTTGTGTCTGCCGGTGAACATCCGTGCAGCCTTAATAGCATTTTCTATTGCTTCGGCTCCGCCGTTTGTAAAAAAGGTGTAATCAAGATCTCCGGGAGTAACCTCTGCTATCATCTCTGCAAGTCTGGCTTTCGGCTCGGTTCCGAACATTGTCCCGACATAACACAGCTTGTCCATTTGTGCTTTCATGGCATCCAGAACATGTTTATTGCCGTGGCCGATATTAATATTCAGCAGACCGGAGCAGAAGTCTATGTATTTTTTCCCATCTGTATCCCACTGATAGATCCCCTCTGCATGATCCATCATAATAGGGTTTACATGTTTTTGTGCATGCCAGCTGTATATAACATGGGCACGGTCCATTTCTTTAAGTTTCTTAGTATCCATCATCCCTCCTTGATATCAATAGCAATACGGAATATTCTACCACGTTAAGACCCCGGGATCAATTTTTTTTATAACCGTAAGACCGTTATTCCCTGTTTTAAGACTGATATTTCTATGTTTTTTCTTTTTTTTGCACTGGAAAATTTCCCCCGTTTAGTGCAGAATTAGATTATGAAATTAGTAAGAAAAAATACAGTGTTTCAGATCCTCCTTTTTGCAGTGCTTATGGTCGGTCTGGGAGGTCTGTTTTACTATAATTCAGTCAATTTAGGATACCGGTGGCAATGGTACCGGATCCCGAGGTATATCATTTCCAGGAACAGCGGGGGATCTCTGGTTCCCGGTGCTTTGGTTAAGGGCCTTGGGATGACCCTCCTTATTTCTTTTATTAGTCTTATCTTTGCAACTATCATAGGATTGCTTACCGCTATTCTGCGCCTTTCCTCTTCTTTTGCCGGACGGATGATGGCAAAAGTTTATCTTGAGCTGGTTCGAAATACACCGCTTCTTATCCAGATTCTTTTTACCTATTTTGTTCTGGCTCCGCTTTTTGGAATGAGTCCCTTCCTTTCAGCTGTCATATCCCTCAGCCTATTTGAAGGTGCATACACTTCTGAAATTATCCGGGGGGGTATTCTGGCTGTACCGCAGGGGCAGTGGGAGTCCGCCTACAGTCTTGGTTTATCAACCGTTGATACTTACCGGTTTTGTATAATCCCGCAGACCTTCAGACAAATACTTCCGCCTCTTGCAAGCCAGTCCGTTTCTCTTATAAAGGATTCTGCTTTGGTAAGTACCATTGCTATTTATGATCTTACCATGGCAGGGCAGGATATTATTTCAAAAACTTTTCTGACCTTTGAAATATGGTTTGTTGTAGCCTTGGTTTATCTTGCGGTAACCATACCAATATCAGTGCTCATACGATCAATGGAAAAAAGGATTTCTTATGGAAACTAATCCGATAATTACCGTTTCAGGTTTAACAAAAATATTCGATGGCGGGTTTGCTGCTTTAAACAACGTCTCTGTTACTGTCGACAAGGGAGAGGTTGTCTCAATTATCGGGCCTTCCGGGGCAGGAAAATCGACCTTCCTGCGTTGTTTAAACGGGCTGGAAGAGCGGGACCGTGGGCAGATTATTATTGACGGTGTTCCTTTGGACCATAACCGGAAACACCGCCTGGAAATTCGAACTGAAGTGGGAATGGTTTTCCAATCCTTTAATCTTTTCCCCCATATGAAGGTGAGAGATAATATCACTCTGGCACTTCGCAGGGTAAAAAAAATCGATCCCCCTCGCTGTCGTGCAATTGCCGATGAGCTGCTTGAAAAAGTAGGCATCCCTGAAAAAGCAGATTCATTCCCGCAGAATCTTTCCGGAGGACAGCAGCAGCGGGTAGCAATTGCACGCGCTCTTGCAATGAACCCCAAGATTATGCTTTTTGATGAGGCCACCAGTGCTCTGGATCCTGAGATGATCAGCGAAGTGCTTGATGTAATGAAAAATCTTGCAACAGAAGGGATGACTATGCTGGTGGTTACCCATGAAATGGGTTTCGCACGGGAGGTGAGTAACCGGATACTGTTTATGGATAATGGCGAAATAGTGGAAGATTGTGATGCAGAACGGTTTTTCTCCAATCCGGAAGAGAGCCGAAGCAGGCAGTTTTTAAGTAAAATATTATAATACCCTCAACAGGGAAAAGGAGTTTCTATGAAATATTCACACAAAATTATAGCAGGTAGTATTCTTGTTATTGGATTAACAGTTTTCTTTACAGGATGTTACCGGAGCGGAGCAGCTCAGTCCGGAAATACCGAAAAAGAGGTCTCTTCAAGCCTTCTGGATACCATAACACAAAGGGGTGTTTTGAAAGTCGGATTATCTACCTTTGTCCCTTGGGCAATGAAGGATAAGAATGGGGATTTAATAGGTTTTGAAGTAGATGTTGCCAAACGGGTAGCCAAAGATATGGGGGTCGACATTGAGTTTATTCCTACTAAATGGTCAGGTATCATTCCGGCACTCCTAACCGGGAAATTTGATGTCATAATCGGCGGAATGGGGATCCGGCCGGATAGAAACCTGAAAGTTAACTTTTCGATCCCCTATGAGTATTCAGGATTAGCTTTGGTTGCAAGCAAAGAAAAGGCTCCGGGGTTTAGTTCTTTGGAAGATTTTAATACAAAAGATGTCATTATTGCCGCTCGGCTTGGTTCTACTGGGGTGGAAGCGGTGAAAAAACATATACCGAATGCTGCCTTACGGCTGTTTGATGATGAGTCCAAGCTTATCCAGGAACTCCTGACCGGCCGGGTACATGCGGTAGTGGCTTCCTCTCCGATGCCGGCTTTTCAGGCTCTCAAGTATAGTGATAAATTATACCTTCCTTTACAGGGAAACTTTACCCGGGAACCGATAGGATTTGCTTTACGCAAGGGAGATGTTGATACACTGAACTTTTTTAACAGCTGGATCAGGGTTGTTGATTCAGAAGGCTGGCTCACAGAACGGCAGCATTATTGGTTCGAGACCCGGGACTGGGCAGGAATGCTGCAGTAGTATGATTCACCGCCGGCATAATTATATCCTTGATAGTATACTGCTTGTACTGCTGGCAGGTTTTTTCATATGGGTTGTGTACAGGTTGAAGCTGGGGTTGGGATATACCTGGAACTGGAAGGTGATCCCCCAGTTCTTCCTGCGTGTCCATGACGGCCGGCTGCAGATGAATGTTCTTACACTGGGGTTTCTCACAACAATCAGATTGAGTTTCTGGGTTGTGCTATTTTCTGTGTTTATCGGTACGTTTGCAGGAATCCTTGGTTCAGGGAAGTCTGTCTTCTTTAAGCTTCTTGTCCGGACATATGTGGAGTTTACCCGTAATACTCCTCCCCTGGTACTTGTTTTTATCTTTTATTTTTTTGTCGGAAGCCAGCTGATGCAGGTAATAGGGGTTGAGGAATGGGTAAGAAACTCACCTCTTTGGGTAAAGGATCTCATCAGGGTTTTATTTTCCACACCTGAACGGTTTCCGGAGTTCCTTTCCGCCGTACTCACGCTTTCATTGTATGAAGGTGCGTATATAACAGAAATTGTCAGAGGAGGATTACTGTCCATTTCAAAGGGGCAATTTGAAGCTTCCCATGCTTTAGGGCTTTCTGAAGCAGATACCTATGTGTTTGTTATATTGCCGCAGGTTTTTAAAAATATTCTCCCTTCTTTAACCAGTCAGGCAATTTCTGTTATCAAGGATTCATCGATTGTTTCCATTATTTCCATACAGGAGCTTACGTTTCAAGGGATGGAGCTTATGGCCTCCACCTACCTCATCTTTGAAATATGGATCACCATAACGGCCCTCTACTTTATTTTAACCTATACGCTTTCGCATCTTGCCGGAAGATTGGAAAAAAGGCTGATCCGGTAAGATTAAGCGGTATGTAGTGTCTTTGCTACTTCCCAGAAGCTTTGTACAGCAGGGGATGCAAGGAGACGCTTTGATGTGCAGATTCCTACGGTATAGGGCTGCATCTCAGGTGCAGAGGCTATGGTGATAATGTCTTCTTTCATGGGGCTTTTATCGATAACAAGTTTCGGAACAATTCCAACACCAAAACCCAAAGCGACCATGGCAATTATTGCCTCGTTTCCTGAAACACTTGCATAAATTTCCGGAGTTATATGCATATGATGAAACCATGCATTCATCATATGGCGGGAGACTCCTTTGTCCGGAAGGATGAAAGGGGTTTCTTCCCACTTAACAGGACGTTTTAATACTGCTTCATTAACGCTGCCAGGGTGTTTCGGTGCAATAAAATGTAAAGGTGTTTTAATAAGAGGAAGGAAAGCAAGAGATTCAGGGAAATTATTCGGTTTTGCAGCAATAGTAATATCAACCTTTCTGTTTTGTACCTGTTCGATTGCACCAGAAGCAGAACCAGTTTGAAGTTCAATTTTAACCTTTGGGTACTTTTGGCGAAATTGTGTAAGGATATCTGCAAGAATGGTATAACTTGCAGTTACTGATGCATAAATACGTATTGAGCCTCTGAGCTCTTCTTCCGATTCACGAAATTGATGCATGAGGTTTCTGTGGTAATCGATAACCTGTTTTGCAAATTTCTCGAAAGCCTTCCCCTCTTCGGTTATGGTTACCGTTCTGTTATCCCTCAGGAATAAAACCTTTCCGCATTCGTCTTCGAGCCTCCGGATACTTCTGGAAAGAGCAGAAGGGGAAATGTTCATTTCTCTACTGGTCTTTGCAAAATGGAGCGTTCTGCTAAGGTTTACAAAGAGCTGCAGTTCGTGAATATCCATTCTTTCTCCTTTATGTTGCGATAATAGCAATAGTGTATACTAAATAAATCACTTTACGCAACAAGATAAGTAAGATACTATGGTGGAAAATAGCAAAGGAAGGTTAGTATGGATTTTAATTCTAAGGTATTTACAAAAGAACTTATACATCTCTCCGGAAGATCTGAATACATTGTACGGGGAGGAAGACACCTGTTTCCGCTTCTGCCAAAGGCTTTCGTCGGTGTTAAGCAGATTGGTTTTATCGGCTGGGGATCTCAGGGGCCGGCACAATCCCAGAACCTCCGGGACTCTCTGGAAGGAACCGATATTGTTGTAAAAGTTGGATTGCGGGAAGGCTCGTCATCTTTTGAGAAGGCCAGGGCAGCCGGGTTTTCTGAAGATAAAGGAACGTTGGGGGAAATGTACGATGTAATCCGTACTTCGGATATTGTTATCCTCCTTATTTCAGATGCAGCACAGGCTTCTCTCTATGGGAAAGTTTTTGAGGCGATGAAAAAAGGCGCTACCCTTGGCCTTTCTCATGGGTTTCTTGTTGGATATCTTCAAAGTATTGGAGAGACGTTCCCCTCGGATATAAACGTTATAGGCGTGTGTCCAAAGGGGATGGGACCTTCGGTACGGAGACTTTATGTCCAGGGGAAAGAGGTCGATGGAGCAGGTATTAATTGCAGTTTTGCAGTTGAACAGGATATTGATGGAAAAGCAACTGATTATGCCCTTGCCTGGGCTGTTGGAATCGGAGCTCCTTTCTCCTTTCTTACGTCACTGGAAATGGAATACCGGTCTGATATATTCGGAGAACGGGGTATTCTCCTTGGCGCTGTTCACGGGATTGTTGAGAGTCTGTATAGAAAATACTCCTGCGAAGAGGGAATGGATGAGAAGGAAGCATTCAAGCAGACGGTGGAATCTGTTACCGGTCCGATTTCAAAGATAATTTCAAAAGAGGGGATGCTTGCGGTTTACAACCGGTTCTCGGGAGAGGATAAAAAAACTTTCGAGAAGGCTTATGCTTCATCGTATCATCCGGCCTTTGAGATTCTTTTGGAAATATATGAAGAAGTTGCTTCCGGCAATGAAATTCGCTCTGTCATAATGGCTGGTGAAAGGATGAAACGGTATCCCTTTAACACCATTGATAATACGAGAATGTGGAAGATAGGGACGGAGGTAAGAGCAGCACGGGTTGAAGAAGAAATTCCCCTGAATCCCTTTACCGCAGGGGTGTACTGTGCAGTCATGATGGCTCAGATAGATGTTTTAACAGAAAAGGGGCATGAATATTCGGAAATAGTTAATGAATCCCTCATTGAAGCGGTGGATTCTCTTAACCCCTACATGCATTACAAGGGTGTTTCTTACATGGTTGACAACTGTTCTACAACAGCACGACTCGGCTCACGGAAGTGGGCTCCGCGGTTTGATTACATTCTGTCTCAGCTCGCCTATCCCCAGGCAGACTCCGGAGAAAATATTGATATGGATTTGGTTACAAAATTTGTACAGCATCCGGTACATGAGAGTGTTGCAGTACTTGCGCAGTTAAGACCTTCTGTTGATATTTTCCTTGGCGAATAACAGAACGAATACATATTCTGAAATGAAAAAGGGCTGCCTTACTAAAAAGGCAGCCCATACTTCTGGTGCCCCCGTTCTGGAGCACCAATGTCCGCTCAGGCTTGATCTTTTTTGTTCCCGCCGTAAAGATTGGCAACAGCCACAATTGAAGTAAACGTAATAAGTAGAAAAGCAATTGCATTTATAACCGGGGTTGATCCGTCACGGACCTGAAGATACAGATTGATAGGCAGTGTCTGGTCTGACCCTACAAGGAATAACGTGGTATTGAAATTCTCAAAAGACATGAGAAAGGCAATGGCTGCGGCGCCGACTATGGAGGGACGGAGGTATTTAAGGGTGATAAAGCGAAGAACCTCAAATTTATTTGCTCCAAGATTGTATGCCGCCTCTTCAAGTGTCCGGTCAAACTTTTTTAAACGGGCAGAGATAGTCATGGTTGTTATGGTTGTGATAAAGGAAAACTGGCCGAATACAACCAGCCAGTACCCGGGGGAGAGAAATTTCATATCGAACCCGAGTTTATCCTCGAAGAACAAACCAACAGCATTGGTAAACAGGAGTATTGATATACCGAGAATAACTCCGGGTATAACAAGCGGAGCAAGCATGAGGAAGTAGAATACCTGTTTGAATTTAAAGTCTTCCTGTTCAAAAAGAAAAGCTGCCATGGTACCGACGAGCGTTGACAGGGCAGATACAGCTACAGCAACCCGGATCGAGGTAAAAATACTGCGCAAATTGGAATCATCGTGAAAGATACCGATCTTATCAGGACCTCTGCCGAAGAACCAGTCAAGGGTAAATCCTTTCCACGGTAAAGAAGGAAACATTGAATTGTTGAAAGCCAGTATCATGGTTATAAGCAATGGTGAAAACAGAAAAATGAAAAAAACTGCAATAAACAGCCTGTAAGCTGCGGTATATGCTTTTGAATTCGGTAGTGTCCGTATCATTTTACTACCTCCTTGAAATCCTGTTTGGTAACTTTCAGGGCAACAAATATAATCAATGAGGAGAGGAGGAGCAGAAGGAATCCAAATGCCGCTCCCTGGTTCCAGTTAAAGTAAATAATCATTGAGTTGTATATCTGTTCGGTAAACCATAAAGCGTTTTTACCGCCCATAAGTTTTGGTGTAAGATAAGAGCCAAGGACGAGCATAAACACAATGATACTGCCGGACATAATACCGGGAGTAACATAGGGAATAATAATTTTGCGCCATATGGTAGTCTTTTTTGCCCCAAGGTCGTAGGCTGCTTCTATCAATGCATCATCAAGACTTTCCATAACTCCGATTATAGGAACGATCATAAAGAGCATGGATGTATATACCAGCCCCATGACCATTGTTATATCATTGTATAACATTTCGTGGGGAACGCTGAATATTCCTAGTTTTACGAGAAACCGATTTATAACACCGCTTTCCCGAAGGAGAATCATCCATCCATACACTCTTATCAGTTCACTTACCCAGAAAGGTATAAGTACAAGGATTGTCAGAAATCCCTGGGACTTTACTCGTGCAATTTTTGTTATGTAAAACGTAACGGGAAGCGAAATAACAAGCACAATAAAGGTTACGAATATTGAATACAGGGCTGTACGGGCAAACGTTCTCCAGTAGATAGGCTCTTTAAAGAATTCGCCATAGTTTTCCAGGGTAAATCCCGACTTTCCGTAGAAATCTGTACCGGTAAAGGACATCTTTAACAGTTCCAGATGCGGGAATACAATCAGCAGAAAGAGCCAAAGGGCTACGGGGGTAAAGAATATAATAAAGCTCCATCTAATTTTATGCGGTTTAGAGTTCTTCATAAATTTTCTCTTCTGATTTTTTAAAACATACTGCGGATTTGGGATACCATCCCACTCTTATTTTATCCTTGGCTTTTATATGGTCAAACTGATGATTCTGGGGAAGAGCAACGATCAACTCCTGCTTGGAATTCTCCGGAACAACGAGAAGCCTGCTGTTCCCGCCGTCAAAAAGTATGGCTTTAACATCTGCATTCAGTTCATTTATCTTCTCTTTACCTGCTTTTGGATTTATTATCATCGCTTCGGGTCTGACATACATTTCAAATGTGTTTTGACCTTCAAGATCAAAGGGTTCGGAAAGCAAGAACTCTCCCCCCTCGGGAGTTGTGGCATAGAAGTTTCCGCTTTCATCTTTTTTCAGACCTACAAGGAATTTGTTGTTGTTCCCGACGAACTGAGCAACAAAGGAAGATGCCGGATTACTGTACAAATTCTGAGGTGTATCAAGCTGTTCAAAGTGCCCGGAATTCATAACGGCAACATAATCACTCATCACCATTGCTTCCGACTGGTCGTGGGTAATATACACGAAAGTGGTTCCCACTTCGACCTGGAGCTTTTTTAGTTCTACCTTCATATGTTCCCGGAGTTTTGCATCCAGAGCACCCAGAGGTTCGTCGAGCAGCAGCACTGTAGGATCCAGAACCAGAGCCCGTGCAATGGCGATACGCTGCTTTTGTCCTCCTGAGAGCTGATTGACCTGTTTTCCACCATATCCGGGCAAACCCACTCTTTCAAGCATGAGATTAACCTTTTTATCTACCTCTGGTCCTTTTTCCCCCCTGCGTCGCAGCCCGAAGGCTATATTTTCAAAAACATTCATCATGGGAAATAGTGCCAGGTTCTGGAAAACCAGATTAACGGGCCGCTTATTCGGTTCAACTTCGAGAACATTTTCTCCCCGTATCTCAATAATTCCGCTGGTAGGTTTATGGAAACCGGCAATCATTCTTAAAAGAGTTGTTTTCCCGCATCCTGAAGGTCCCAGAATCGAAAAGAATTTACCGTCTTCAACATCAAAGCTGATATTATTTACGGCGGTAAAATCTCCGAATTTTTTCGTTAAGTTTTTCACAGACAAAGCGATCTGCATCTGAAGTACCATCCTGTTATTTATTGTGTATAAAAAGAGCAGGCAGTGTTACCTGCCTGCCTGAATGAGAAGAATCTATTTTGCTGCTTTAATTTTATCGAGTACTTTCCCTTCCATTTCTTCAAGTCCTGGAGGTACAGTAGGATACCAGTGAATCTTTGCAAGTACTTCCGGGGGAAGACCGCGTTTGAAGTTTTCCGAAATTTCAGGATCAAGATACTTAACAGCATCTTTTGATGCGGTTCCGTATTTTTCAGCATTGGTAAAAACAGCTGCGTTTTCAGGTCTCAGGATAAAGTTTATCCACTTGTAAGCACCTTCAACATTCTCTGATTTTGCAGGAATAGCAAAGGTGTCAACCCATGCAAGAGCACCGCTTTCAGGAGCAACATAGTCAATGTTCGGATTTTCAGCATGGAGCTTCCAACCAGCCTGTTCCCAAGCCATAGCTGCCCAGATTTCTTCGGAGCGGAGGGATTCAAGAAGCTGATCACCATTATCCCAGTAGTTTCTTACAACAGGTTTTGCTGCAATAAGTTTGTCTGCAATAGCGTCGAGGAATTTCTGATAACCGTCCTTGTCGCTGTAAAGAGCAAAGGGATCGTAACCGAAGGCATATCCCATACCGATAAGGGTTGGTCTTTTAAGTCTGTAGGAAACCCTTCCCGTATACTTCGGATCGAGAAGATCTTTGTAGTCCTTTACATCCGGAGCTTTTGCCTTGTTAACAACAAGACCGGAAGTTCCGTAAACATGAGGAACCGCATATGATTTCCCGTCTACCAGAGTATTTTTCTTTACCGCTTCGAGAAGGGAAGGATCTAACTGGTCTGTATTAACTTTTGAATAGTCAATTGGCTGATAGATCTTGTACTGTGAAACAACAGAAGAGATTCTGTCCTGTGAAGGCTGTGCAAGATCAAAACCGCCTCCCCTGGTTGCTCTTAATTTAGAGATCATCTCTTCGTTGTTGCTCAAGGTAACTTCTACCTTGATTCCGGTTTCTTCCTCGAATTTTTTAATCAGTGAATCAGGAGCATATCCTGACCAGGTAATTAAACGTAATACGTTGTTTTCCGGTTGTGCAGGAGCTGCTGCTTTTGTCTCACTTTTACCATTCGCAAAAGCAAATCCTGTCATAAGAACAACCAGAGTTAAAAGGATTATTAAACCTTTTTTCATTTTTCGCGTCCTCCATATATGATTTTAAGAATATAATACTATACTTTTGCGGAA
>JANTFL010000078.1 GCA_024763455.1 Sediminispirochaeta sp.
TAAAGTTTGAAAACTCCTGCACAAACCCTGTTCTCCTGGACTACGAAAGGTTTTTCCGGGTACTCATGAATCTTGCTGAAAATGCCCGTAAAGCAATGGGCAAAACGGGGGTCTTCAGCATTTCTGTTACCGAGGACAACTCGTTTATAACCTTTACTGTACAGGATAACGGAGAGGGGATGGATAAGGAAACCATGAAACACATATTTGAACCGTTCTACTCCTCTTCCAAAAGCGGCGGAACGGGACTTGGAATGGTTATTGTAAAAAACGTCGTGGAAGCCCACGACGGTCACATGGAAGTGGAAAGTATACCGGGTAAGGGAACAAAGATCAGCATAACAATTCCTGCAAAGTAACTTTTATTTCAGAATCTGGAATGCAGTATTGTCAGTTGGTTTTCCACCGATGGTTGTCCGTATGGTAGGGACCCCCTCCGCCTCAAAAGCTGAAGCAACTTTATCCTGCAGCTCCTTTCCCGGGGTAAGAGCCAGCATATAACCGCCTCTTCCTCCTCCAGTAACTTTGGATCCGTAGGCACCGAGGGAATTTGCCAGATTACACAAGTGAATTAATCGTTCATGAGAAAGCCCCATTTCTATTAATATCTCGTGATTGGCACTCATGATTCTTCCTGTTTCCTTGAGGTCACCACCGGAGAGAGCTGTTTCAAGACTTTGTACCTGATCCCGGATACTATCAAGACGTTTGTTAAAAAGAACAGGATCACTTTTTTCCTGTTCTTCAAGAAACCCTTTTAGTGCAGCTGTATTTGCCGTGACTCCGCTGTTGCCAAGAACGATTTCCACCGGTTCATTCATCTCAATGCGCTTAAATTGTTTTACATTATCTTTAATCCTGTATTCAATAACTCCGCCGTAGGTGGATACCGTATTGTCCAAACCGCTGGGAAGTCCATGATACCCGAATTCGCCTTCCCATGCCACATGGTTAATATCAAGTATATCAAGTCCAAGATTAAACTCCTCATTACAGGCTCTTGCAAAAGATACACAGATCGCTGCACTGGCACCGACACCGCTTCCGGCAAGCAAATCACCGGAAACCGTTATCTTGATGGGATTTTTATCAAGATCCAATCCCATTACTTCCACCATCCGGTTAAAGGATGCAACACTGTCATGTTCTTTTGCCTTCTTGTAACCGGGGACTTCAATCCTGTTATCTTCCACTATCCACCCGGAACCGGAAGAGAGTCTCTCTACGGTGCAATGTGTTTCAAATGGTATTGCTGAAAGAATTGCGGGGATTTCCCAGAGTACAAACTGATCCCCGATAAGTATAGTTTTGCCAAAGCCTTTTCCTGTTCCCATTTTAATTCTCCCGGAATGTGTATTTATTTTTCACTTTGCAGTGCAAAACCTTTCATAAAACTGTCCTGCATGATAAAGAAAACCAGCAGCGGCGGTATCATGGTTATAACAACACCAGCCATAATAACACCCCAGTTATTACTGGACTCCGCATTCATGAGCATTTTTATTCCTATCTGCACTACTCGCATATTATCTGAATTGGTAGCCATCAACGGCCATAAATACTGATTCCATATATAGATAAACTCAATAACGGAAAGAGCACCTATAGTGCTTTTAGTCAGAGGAAGCAGTATCCTGAAAAAATACTGCATCGGCCGGCACCCGTCCATCTGTGAGGCATCGACAAGTTCCGAAGGGACAGTTTTAAACCGCTGAATAAAAAGGAATGTCCCGGTAGCCGAGGCCCAGAACGGGACTATGAGTCCTGCATAATGGTTCAGCCATCCCAATTTCCCTACAACATTGAAAAGTGCGACAATCCTGACAGGGACAGGGAGTAGAAGTGATATAAGGATAAGAAAAAAAAGTATGTTCTTCCCTTTGAATTCAAAATGAGTAAAAGCAAATGCTGCTAACAGACTCATTATAACCTTACCAATAGTCACTGATATTGCTATAAATGCTGAATTAAACATCATCCGCCCAAGATGGACTGTGTTCCAGGCTGTTTTATAGTTCGAAACCATATGGCTGCTGGGCACGAGTCTCGGAGGAAATGAAAGTGCCTGCGTTTCCGACTGCGTACTGATGGAAAGGGAAAGAATTACCGGCAGACAGATAATAAAAACCGCCAAAATTAAAAGTGCATGAATTGAGAGTACTTGAATCTTTGTTCTTTTCATCTGATGCTCCTACTGATAATGAACTTTTTTTTCTGTAGTTTGAAACTGCAGAACAGTTATGCCGACAACAAGAAGGAACAAAACCAGACTCTCCGCTGCTGCATATCCTGTTTTGGAGTTCACAAAGAAATCACGGTACAGTTGATAGATCAATAGATTTGTTGACCGTGCTGGTCCACCCTCGGTGAGGACGTCAATAAGTCCAAAACTGCTGAAATACGCGTACGTTGTGTTCATAACCAGCAGAAAAAAGGTTGTGGGTGACAAAAACGCAAAGGTAATGGAAAAAAATCTGCGCAGCGGTCCTGCCCCGTCTATTGAAGCTGCTTCAAGAGCATCCCGGGGAACATTCCTCAGGGCAGTAAGATAGAAAACAATATTATAGCCAAGATTCTTCCAGACAGCAGCTAAAATTATAATTAGAAAGGCCGTAGAACCTTGTGTCAGCCATGTCCTGAATCCGGTAAAATAGCCGATAATCCCATTTGCAGGATTGAACAAAAAATTAAAGAGCGCACCGGCAATAGCCGGAGAAAGAGCATAAGGCCAAATCAGAAATGACCGGTAGTATTTCATACCTTTAATCCGCTCATTCAAAAGGAGCGCTATCATCATACTGAAAGCAAGGCCCAGCAGTACTACAGCCACGGTAAAAATGAAAGAAATACCAAAACTGTGCATATACTCAGTATTAGAGAAAATATTTTTAAAATTGTACAAACCCGCAAATCGTTCTGCTCCGGTAAAAGGGTGAACGGTAAAAAGACTTAACCGGAATGTTTCAAGTGCCGGATAAAAGAGAAAAACAATCAAAATGATAAACGTCGGCAAGAGCAGAACATAAGGCAACACATCAGCTTTAAAAGTTGACTGCTTCATAACCCATCCTTTCATTAAAATAGGGGGTGTCCAAAAAAGAACACCCCCTTGCTAAAACAGTTACTGTTTGATTACACTATTCCATTCAGTAATGGCGGCATTAATCTTTGCAGCTGATTCATCAAGTGCCTGCTGCACCGGTTTTCCGGCGTAACATTCCTGGATAGCAGCCTGGATAATTGAACGGGCTTCGGGGAAAACTCCAAGAAGTGCTCCGGCGGTATTTAATGTTTCCGGACTGTCGAGCAGCTGGTTAAAAGCTGTCAGGTAATTCGGATTCTCATTAAACCATCCTTCAGCTTTTAACTTGTCCATAGCTGTCTTGCGGACAGGGAAGTATCCAGTACCCTTGTGCCATTTGATCTGAGGCTCATCACTGGAGATGTATTCAATCAACTTGATAGCAGCAAGCTGCTGCTCAGGTGTTCCTGTGTTGGTCATCCATAAAGAACCGCCGCCGATTGCAACGCCTCCTTTTGCTCCCTCAGGACGGGGGATATAACCTGTCCCCATTTCCCAGCCTTTTTCCTTGAGCCCTTTGGTAAGCAGATTTACATCGGAAGATGAAGACATAACCATGGCTACTTCACCTGAAACAAATGCCGCACGGTGATTTGACCAGCCTGGACCTACGTCAAGGAAAAGACCGTCTTTTTCCATTCCAACCCACCAGTCAAGTACCTTTTTCCCGGCTTCTCCGTTAATCAGAACTTTGGTCGGCAGTTCTGCACCACGTCCGTTATCATTATTTGCAAAAGGTGCATCCTGGAGACAGATCATCTGTTCAAAATACCAGGAATGAAGGTTCCAGGTAACAGGAGTTTTAATACCTGCTTTCTGGAGAGCTACAGCAGCGTTCCGGATGTCAGCATAGGTTTTGGGAGGATTTTCAGGATCCAGTCCAGCTTTCTTGAACATTGTTTTGTTGTAATAAATAAGAGGGGTTGAAGAGTTAAAAGGCATTGAATAATGCTTGCCCTGATATTTGTAGTAACTCTGCACGGGAGTGAAAAAATCATCCCAATTTATAGGAAGATTAAACTCTTTTGCAGCATCATCTACCGGAGTTATGATACCGCTGTTTATGAGCCCAAGGGTACCAATTTCATAGGAATGAAATACCTGAGGTGCATTTCCGGCTTTTACAGCAGACTTAACCTTATTCAGGGTATCATTGTAAGATCCTGTATACTGAACGTTTACGGTAATGTTGGGGTTCTCTTTCATAAACTCATCAACAATACCCTGTATCAATTCGATCCGGGTTCCTGACATCGCATGCCAGAAATCAATGGTGACAGGGGCATTTGCATCCACCTCAATAGCTTTTACTTCTTCCTTACCAGCAGCAAACAATGCCGGAACAAGCATGGTTACAACGAGAAGAAGAATCACAATTCTTTTCATTTTTTTCTCCTTACAAATTTTTTGCAAATCACAGTACCGTATAGTTACTACCATAGTAGTATCGTGTTACTTGCTGATGACCATTATACAGCAAGAGAACTTTCTGATCAAGTTTAATTTTATTTGTGTGTTGAAATACTTTTTTTGATCGTTTCTGCATTGAATCTTTTTTTAGGCTTTTCGCCATTTGTTTTCCAGAGCACATATACCGCAGGAACGGTATTGGCAAACTCCCTCTTATTATTAACTAATTTTTTTCTTGTGATATTTATAATTCAGGCTTAGAATATTAATACAATAATATAGACAAGGAGAGAGTATGAAAAGATTAATTCTATTGGTGGCTCTTTTGTCTGTGATCATAATTTTACCAATCTACAGCCAGAGCCTTTCAACCACCGGTTATCATTATGCTTACGGACAATGGAATTTAGCTGGAGACAGATTAGTCCAGAACGATTTGAAAGCAGGCATGGCACGGGTGGATATCCCCTATCCGCAGGCAGGTATCGTAACGTATCAGTTTAATGTACGATACGAGAAAGGTGCTGAGGATGATGCTCATGCAGGTTTTGGGGTCCATGTTTTCGTAGATAAGCCCGCAAAAGGAAAAGCCTGGGGTAACGGAAAATCGTACCTGCTATGGCTCAACTACGATGAAAATGCAAAAGGAATTACTAAAGGCCTGAGTGCACAGGTGTATAAGAGTGTTTCAAACAGCAAGATGGAACTTGTTGCCGATATTGACCTCAATCAATACGCCTATCTTCTTACAGAAGAAAATATGAGTGTTATTGTTCCTGTTAAAATGGTAATAAACGGTTTCAACGGTGATGTAAAGATCTATGATCCCACAGACCCAACTTACGTTTATGTCTTCAATCTGGGAAACACCTCCGCATTACGGGGAAATTTTATCTCCTTAAGAACGAACAGCGCCAGCTTTAGTTTTGGGATGTAACCCTATGTTTAAGTAAGGGAAGGCTGCCGTAAGGGCAGCCTTTTTTATATACCAACCATGCGTTCAAACCTTACATAACACTGATCCCGGTAAACTCCCCTGATGCAGCTGAATCTTTCTGGTGCTGATTCAGCTGTGCGTACTTCAGATAGGGAATGATTACATCGTTCTTATCTGACTCTGTACCGTCATAGGTGATGGAAAGGATAGGAACACCGGTAAGCTCTTCAATCTCCTTACCCATTGCCTCTGTTATGAGTGAGGGACAGCAAAAAGCAGGATTTGTTTGTATAAAAAGAGACACATCAGGATGTTTCTTTAGGATTTTGAAGATTTTAAGAATGTTCTCGTAACTTTCCCCTTCCTGTTCAATTCTAATGTTAAAGCGGGCTAGTTCCTCCTCAACCAGCGGGTTTCTTGAACTGACCGGTTTTCCCACATATTTGCTGAAATAACCCTGATATCTGCTTTCCAAAAGCTCCATAGCTCCAAGGAGGGTCTTAAAGATAACAACTTGCGATAAATTGAGTTTTTTAATTGATCTTTTAAAGAATGCACCGCTGATTATTTTTGCATATTCGTTGTATGGAGTAAGGAGAACCTCTCCGCCGGCATCTTCAATATATTTTACAAGATTCTGGTTTATTACTTCGTTGTCCCTAATGTAAAGATCGCCAAATATAGCAACCTTGGGCCGGTAGGTTTTCCGGTAGGGGATGGCATCTATCTTAGTTATCACCATCTTTACCGCCTCGAGAAATCCGTATTCTCCGAGGAACGCTTTCTCCAGAATAGCCGCGGATTCCTTTATAACCCTGTCCGTTTCCCCCTTGTTTATTTCATAGGGACGGATCATGCATCCTATCTTTTTAAGGTTACCGCCGAACATATAGGCAAAGTAGGTTTTGATTGACACTATAGGGCTGATCTCCACCATGGTTAATTCACCGGTGTATACCCCGGCATCAGGGATCCCTTCTTTTTCAATCAGACTTTTTATAAAAGCCGGGTACATGGTGATATTACATGCCCACCCTGATTTTGCCATCCATAACGCTGTTTTGGATGGATCCAGGTTGTGATTTTTTATATACTCCACATACTCATGAGCTATTACGTTTACCGGAATGCACTGCCCGGTATTCAGCTTCATACTCGAAGCTATCATTCTGGGAGTCTCTTCAAGAACCCTTGCATCTATACCGACATTTTTCAAATTAGCCGCCACCAGCGGAATAACCAACGGATCCCAGTTAGGAAGAAGCAAAGTCTTCCCCTTCAGAGAGGTATTAACCTCCGGAGCTACAGGTAGTTTAAAAATATCGGCAGTATGCTTTGAAGATGATTTGAGATGATTCCGGAATGCACGGACTCCAGCTTCAATCCTTGTCTCATACCCTACATTGGAATCATGTTCATCTATCTGCAGGATCAGATACGGTTTGCCGTGATTATCCATAATCCGCTTAAAATACTCCAAAGCAAAGGAATCGGGTGAACATTTAAAAGAGGTGATAAAAACAGGATACAGCCCCTCTGTACGGGCAGCAAAGTCTGCCGCTTCAAGAATTACCGAAGCATAGGTCCAATGGAAAAGATCCAACAGCTTATCAACCTCTTTCTCAGGGTTGATATCCGGAAGGGAATCCTGGAAATATGTTTCTACTCCAAGCTGGGCAAAGAAATCCGGAATTCCCTTATTCATACTACGTGACAATACTGTATAGGGCCTCCCGGTTAGAAGTACTTTGAGTTCCCCTTTCCGGGGAAGTGTAAAAAGCCCTTTCACAACGCTTTTTACGTTACTATAGTACTCTACCGCGGCATCATAGGCATTTGAAACAGCATAAAACCCAATTTCAGGGAAATAGTCTTTTAAAGATTTGTATAGTTCATACTTTGTTTTTAGGCTACTGTTTTTATAATTGATAAGCGGCCGCAGACTTTTTATCTTTCTACCTTCTATCTCCATGGTGCTTGTTACAACAGAGCTGAACTGGCTGTAGTAACAGTATTTCCGCAGCCTTTTAGGATTCTTCTGATCCTTACTGTTCTCCAAATAATGGGGAAGGAACACAACATCCGACTTTTCGGCCGCAGCCCGGACATGTCCATAGTAAGCCGACATGGGAGCACAGAACTCAGCCCCTGCCAACTCCTTGCCGTATGATATGGGCGATTTAATTTTTTCTGTTGTTACCGTTTTTATTCCGAGTTCTGAAAAGAACTTTTTCCAAAGGGGCAGTTCCTCAAAAACCTGAAGTCCTGCCGGGAGACCAACAACGGGGGATGACTCACTATATTCACCTTCCCTTTCCGGAATCTCCAGATTTGACAGTGCCTGCAATCTTGTAGTTAAAAGGGAGGGAACTTTCTCCTTCTTTACATACTTCTTTGTTGCATAGTCTCTGCCGCAGAGGAATCCGTATGCAACCTCTTCACCCTTTACCGAAGCGACCCGGATACGGCAGTGGTTCAGACAGAGATTACACGTTTCCGACCGGACCGGGATTGTTTCCCGGTAGAGGCCCAACCCTTTAAAGGTTGTTTTTCCCTCCATCTCTTCGATAGCAGTTATTGCAGCTCCCAGAGCTCCGGTTAAATGGCAGTACTTGGAAACAAAAACAGGCTTCTTTAGTTTCTGTTCAAAAGCGGCAACCAGAGCCTTGTTTTTTGCAGTTGCCCCTTGGAAAACGACATGGGTGCCTATACTTCCTTCAGTTGCTACCTTCTGCAGATAATTTTCCCGAACCGAGTATAAAGCAGCTGCGAGGATCTCGTTTACAGCATAGTTCCTGTTTAGAAAATGGTTTATATCCCGCTCCATGTATACGGTACACCGGTCACTGGTAAGGGGAGCCCGAGCCCCCTCTGCCAATGAAGAATACTCTTCAAGGGATACCCCCAGCTTCAAAGCCTGTTCCTCAATAAAACTGCCGGTTCCCGCAGCACAGACGGTATTCATCTGGGAAAAGGTAACAACCCCGTTTCTCAGGGTGGTGAATTTCGAATCCTGTCCTCCTATCTCTATTATGGTATCAACTTCCGGATTCAGATCAACAGCAGCCCGGGCATGGGCACTTATTTCATCAAGGATGAGGTCCGCTCCGATAAGTTTTCCTATAAACTTTCTTCCCGATCCGGTAGTCCCTACACCGGCAAAATCAAAGGTTATCCCCTTATTCTTCTCCATTTCCGACAGGGCCTCAAAAATACTCTGAACCGCCGGAATGGGTCTGCCGGATGTTCTGGTATACAGTCCCGCAATAGGAGTAAAATCACTGCCGATAACAACAGCCTTTGTCGATGTGGATCCTATATCTATCCCCAGATATACCCTGCCGGGATTTTCATCCGGGCTGATGACCCGATAGATATCAACTTCTACCTCAGCCATTTTGTTGGAGGGACCGAAGTTGTAGTGCTCATTTCCGCTGAAATCCGGATAATCGGACAATGAGAGTTTAAGGGGTTCGTAGTAATACTCTTTCTCTTTGTTCTCAGGCTTATGGATTGAGCCGGAGCTATAGCTGCCGGAAAACTCGCTTATTCCCTCTTGAATAAGAAGTAAAGCCGCCCCCAAAGCACCGTAAATGTGTGAATGCGGGTGGACAAGAAGATTATTCTTTAATCTCTTATTCAGGTGTTCCACAACTGCACGGTTTTTAGCGACCCCTCCGCAGAAAACTATCCTGGAATACTCTGCTTCACTTTCCAGGAGGGTATCTGCAATGTTATTCGCAAGACCGAGACAGAGACCGTCACAGATCTCTTCCATGGAATATCCTTCCTGCTGTGAATGGATGATATCGGTTTTTGCAAAAACCGAGCATCGTGAAGCAATCTTTGGTATATCCCCTTTGTTGGAGAGAGCCTTTCTGCTTAGCTCTGCACTGTCTGCAAGATTCAGTCTCTTTGCCTGCTGGTCAAGAAACCCGCCGGTTCCTGCAGCACAGGATGTATTGGATTTTAAACTTCTGTAACTCCCGTCCCTGTTAAAGGATGTCAGAAAGAATTTCTCTCCCCCGACATTAAGAACTGCTTCCATATCCGGGAAGAAATGTTTGGCACTTGCAATGATAGACAATCTGTTGTCATATTTTTTTGCTCCCTCGAGAACATCCATAGTTGAATTGGTCGATGCAGCACCTGCTACAGCAGACAGATCAGTTTCTGACAGGATAGCAATCAGGGTTTCCGCCGGCTTCCCGCCATGCGCCCTATACTCCGAACGCAGGATGTTCCCATCAAGATCAACTTCAACATAGGAGACCATTACAGATCCGGCATCCATTCCGATAATTATTTTCTTTTTCATACGTTCACAATTTCCTTGTCCTACTTTATGGTAGATTGATGCAAAAAAAAATTACACGCTTACTCTCTCGGGCAAGAGCTTATTCCAGTGTTCGGCAAGCTCAGAAAAAAGCACACTATATTCGCTTAATGCTTTTTTAATCTTGATACTCATTGCCCATGCAGTATTTTTATTGACATCCAGTATCTCGGCTAATTTACGTACGCTTATATTCCGCTCGGTTTTGGAAAAGATATCAATTGCTAAAAACCACTTCTGCAAAGGGATTCTGGTATTATGAAACAGTGTATTTACCGTAACTGAAAATGAGGTATTACAGCTATTACAGTGATACCTCAGTTCCCTCGGAAGCCCGCTTACCCTGTCTGCTCCGCAGTGGGGACACCGGGGTTTATGTTTCCACCGTATTTCCTCAATAAACCTGAGGCAGGATTCCCGGGTAGGAAACACCTTGTAAATTTCAGAAATAATTCTCTGTCCCATAAAAATAAACTACCATATGCTGGGACAAAAGGCAACACATACAGTTTTACAGTATTTAATACTTGTAAAACATCAATTGCGCAAGTATAATGCAAGTATTAGTAAAGTAATATGAAAGTTTTTGTTAAAAGGGGATTTAAATGTCGAAATACATTGCTGTTGATCTTGGAGCTTCCAACGGGCGGGTTATAGCGGGGAATCTTGAATCTTTTCATGTAGTAAACAGGTTTGTAACCAAAAATGAATATGTAGACGGGGGATACTTCTGGGATATCCTTTATATTTTCTCTGAAATCAAAAAAGGGATTAAAGAGGCTGTAAAGCTTTATAGAGATGAGATAAAAAGTATCGGGATAGACACCTGGGGGGTCGATTATGTACTTCTTGACAAAAACGGCCGCCTTTTGGGTAATCCCTATATGTACCGGGATCATCGTACCGACACCATGATGGAGGAAGTCTTCACATTAATTCCCAAATGGGATATCTACAGTACTACAGGAATACAGTTTGCCCAGTTCAATACCCTGTACCAGCTTGCTGCGGATAAAAAGAACAATCCCGAAATGCTCAATGCTGCAGCTCACTACCTGTCCATTCCCGATCTTTTAAACTACTGGCTCTCAGGAGCAAAGGCCAATGAATACTCCCACGCAACAACCACTCAGCTCTATAATCCTAAAGATGGCAACTGGGCATGGGATATTATGGATAAACTGGAACTTCCACGTGAAATATTTCACCCTGTTGTCCCTTCCGGAACTGTTTTGGGACAGATTAAAGAGGATATCCTCTCCGAGCTGGGGATTGATCCGGGAGTAAAAATCAACGTTACTGCTGTTGGCTGCCATGATACAGCATCAGCTGTCGCTGCCGTTCCCGTTACAAAAGGAGACAGGAACATTTTTTTAAGCAGCGGGACATGGTCGCTGTTAGGGATAGAATCTGACAGACCTATTATAACTGATGCTACCTTCAATGCTGATATGACCAACGAAGGCACCGTATCAGGAGGAATCCGTCTTTTAAAAAATATCATGGGGTTGTGGATTCTTCAGGAATCCAAACGCTGGTGGGACCGGAATGACGAGGAGCATTCCTGGGAAGAGTTATCACAGATGGCAGACTCCTTCGGGCCGGTAAAATGGCGCATCGATCCTGATAATTCCCTCTTTTTTCACCCCTCCTCCGATGCCGATCCGATGCCGGAAAGAATTAAAACATACTGCAGGGATCACAAGATGGCTGTTCCGGATTCTGTCGGCGAGATAGTACGGGGAATATTCGAGAGTCTTGCACAAACTTACAGCAAAACGGTTTCCACC
>JANTFL010000079.1 GCA_024763455.1 Sediminispirochaeta sp.
AATTCTGTCAAACAGAGCCTGTGGGGTTACGTCCCCCTTCATGACTTCTGCAGCTCCATGCTCAGCAAAGAATTCTGCATTCCGGATCTGATCACCTCTGGAACTGCCCGTTCCCAAAGGGATGAGGATCGAAGCTTTACCCCTTACGCCGCTTTCCCAGAGAGTACCTGCACCGGCCCGGGATACAACAAGATCTGCAGCTGCAAGAATATGGGGCAGTTCATAGGTAAGAAATGGTACTGTTATATACCCCTCCAGTTCAGATTTTTTATAGGTTTGTAATCCCATCTGATGCACTATATAATATCCGGAAACAAGCCGCTCTGCAATGGAAAATATAAGGTTATTGATCTGTAAAGCTCCGAGACTTCCGCCAAGAACCAGAAGTATTTTCTTTCCCTCCGGAACATTAAAGATGCGCCGCCCTTCTTCAGCATCCCCGTCCAGGATCTCCCTACGGACAGGATTCCCGGTAACAACAACCCTCCGGCTGGATGAAAAGTTCTTTACAGACTCTTTATATGGAACCAGTATTTTGTCTGCAAACCTGCTGTTTATCCTTGTTGCAAGGCCGGGATCCAGATCGGAATCGTGGGTAACAACAGGAATTTTAAGGATTTTGCCTGCTACTACCGGAGGAACGCTGACAAACCCTCCCTTTGAAAACAAAATGTCCACCTTATGGATCTTCAGGAGCCATAATGAACGGAAGAATCCCCCAACAATTTTGAACAGATCTACAAAGTTGAGCAGCGAAAAATATCTTCGAAGTTTCCCTGCAGGGACTGAAAAAAAGGGGACTCCTGTTTGCTCAACAATCCCCTTCTCCATCCCTTTTCCGGATCCAATCCAGAAAACAGAACAATCCGGATTACTTTCCTTAAGTGCTTCTATTACAGCGAGTCCCGGATAAACATGTCCGCCGGTCCCCCCGCCGGCAACAGCAATTACTTTCCCTCTCATTCAACAACGAATTTATTGTAGTAGTATTCTACACTGTCAACCAAAGCTTCCCAGGATGCTTCAATAATATTCTCTGAAACTCCTACTGTATCCCAGGTATTATCACCGGTGGTACAGGTAATAAAAACGCGCACCTTCGCAGCAGTGGATCTTTCAGGTTCAAGGACCCTCACACGGTAATCAATCAAGTGGATCTGGTCTAAAAAGTCATAGGTCTGATTAAGCGCATGCCGTAGAGCCATATCCAGTGTTTCCACTGGCCCTTCTCCTACACCGGCTCCCATATGTTCGACGCCGTTGCTCTTCAAAAAAATCCGTCCTACAGTTTTTGAATTTTCAGAAAGGGTCTTAAAAGACTCCAGATGATAGTTCTGGAGTTCAAACAAGGGTTTATACATTCCCAAAGCCTTTCTGATGAGCAGATCGAAGGAGGCTTCCGCATACTCATACTCATACCCTGCCATCTCCCTCTCTTTAAGGGTCGTAATGAGCCGGGAGACTGTTTCAGATTTTTTATCAAAATTTCCGTACTTTTCAAGTTTCTTGACAATGGTTGATCTGCCTGCAAGTTCAGAAAGAAGAATCCTTCTTGAGTTGCCTACCAGCGAACTGTCTATATGCTCAATAAGCTCCGAAGCTTTCTCTACAACATCAGCATGCTGCCCTGCCTTGTGGCTGAACGCTGCCTCCCCAACATAGGGCTGCCTGCGGTCAGGTATTATATTTGCTTTCTCCGCAGTAAACCTTGAAAGCTCTGTCAATTCAACAAGATTTTTATCCAGCGAGGTCGTATACCCCATCTTTAACGAGAGATTCGGCACTACCACACAGAGGTTAGCATTACCACACCGTTCTCCCCATCCGTTTATGGTACCCTGAACATGAACAACACCTGCTTCAACCGCAATAAGGGAATTGGCAACTGCATTTCCCGTATCGTTATGACAGTGGATTCCAAGAGGAGAAAGTTTGTCCTGTGGAAGATTCTTAATGATCTTTCCGATCTCAGTAGGAAGAGTCCCGCCGTTTGTATCACACAGAGAGATAACATCCGCTCCGGCTTCGGTGCCGGTCTCAAGAACCTTGAGAGCATATGCAGGATCATCTTTATACCCGTCAAAGAAGTGTTCCGGATCGAGAATAACTTCCCTTCCATGTCTTTTCAAATATTCAACAGATTCATAGATCATGGCGAGATTTTCTTCCAGATCAGTCTTAATCACCTCAGTAACATGCCTCGTCCATGATTTACCAACAACAACCACAGCGGGCGTTTCGGCTTTAAGCATCGCTTCTATGTATTTATCAACTTCTACTTTGACACCGGCTTTTCTCGTTGATCCGAAAGCAGCAACCCTGGAATTCTTTAGATCCAGGCTTTTTACTTCCTCGAAATAAGCTGCTTCACGCTTTGAAGCCAGAGGAAATCCTCCTTCAATGTAATCAACACCAATGTCATCAAGGCGCTGGGTAATATCGAGTTTATCTTTAAGAGTAAAATTGATACCGGTGCCCTGGGTACCATCTCTCAGAGTCGTGTCAAAAATTGCGATCTTCTTCATAATCCCCACCTTATTGTTGTCTAGAGACTTTACCAAATACAACTAAATGAGACAAGAGGCAATGAAATGAAAAAGGGCAACCGCTGTAATCAGCAACTGCCCGGGAAAAGATATACAAGATTCATCGAAATCCGGTGAATTGGTAGAATCCATTGCACTTGTTTATTAGTGTAAAAGTAAATTTTAGTTGAAAATTTTTCCATACAGGGATCTTCGCTGGTGGTAACTGCATAACCGTTTGCTCCGGCAGAATCAATCTTGGCAAGAGATTGGTATAGTTCCATTAATGAACATTATACCTGCCTCTTCTGCAGATTAAGAATAGCCTTGTTGAGTTCATCACGCAATTCAGTTTTACTCTCGTTTAGCACAATGACGACATCGAGTTTTTTGTAAGGTTCGGTGACAGCAGTAATTTCATTCTGAAAAAATTTCTTGGAAAGGTATGCTCCTACCTCCCGCTCTGTAATGATAGCATCGACCTGTTTCCAGATAAGTTTTGCAATCCCCTCTATATCATTATTAACATAAACCAGTTCGTCTGTATATCTTGAGACTATCTCTTCTACATAGGAACCTTTTTGAATTGCTACACGTTTACCTTTGATATAATCAACTGAATTAATTTCTCCGGTTCCTGAATTCTTTCTGTGCACAAAGGCAACAGGTTCAAAAACTTCATATGGCTCTGTATAGATCAAGGGTTTATCCTTAAGATAATCATTCGGCCAGCCTACGTTTATAATAGCCTGGATATCTCCGCTTAACAATTTATCCAAAAGGACCTGAAACTGCTGCGGTTTAAACGTGATTTCATAGGGAAGATCCCTGGTTATAGTAGTGATAAAGTCGACACTTATTCCTGCTGATTTTCCATCCTCTATGTATACCCAGGGGGGATACGCAATATCGTGCCCCACCACAATAAGAGATTCAGCCTCATCGCTACCTGAAAAATGACTCTTTTTTTCAAGGAATTTCGCAAATTCTGCTCCCTGCCCAGTCAGCTTCTCAATTACCTTATCCTGATACCCAATGTTGTTTGTTATATGTTTCGATGTTGAATTCAGGAGGGTCATTGATGTACTCAGGCTTTCGACATGGGAATATATCTGATCTATATTCTTTGACTGATTGGTAACCGTTTCCCCGGCAGCATCCAGGTCCCTGTTTATGCTAAGCAGGGATTTTTTGGTATCATCAAGGTCATCCCGTGTGATCTCTACCCTGCTGTTCAGCGATGATCTCACCTGGTCATATTTCCCAAGGCTGGTATTTGAAGAGTGAATGCTCTCCTCAAGCTCATCAAGAAGAACCGATATATCCTTTGTTAAACCGGTACTCTGCTCAGCAAGTTTTTTTACTTCCGCAGCAACAACCTTAAAACCCTTTCCGTGCTCTCCTGCCCGGGCAGCCTCGATTGCTGCATTGATGGAGAGGAGATTTGTCAGCTCAGAAATATCCTCAATTGCATGAACCGTCTTCCCGATCTTAACGGTTGAATCCTGTACCTTTAAAAAAAGATCCTTAAACTGTTCGAAATGCTTACCCATCTCAGCCAGTCCTAAAATAAATTCATTCATAACCGCAATTGTATTCTCAAAGGAAGCAAACCCTTTCTGCAGATTCTCCTTGGCTCCATGGACGGTTGTAACAACATTCGAGGATGAGGATTTAATTTTTTCCAGTTGGTCATGAATTTTAGAGACATCTGAATCGCTTTCTTTTGCCGAAGCAACAGTCTCCTTTACATATGATGCATTGAGTCCTGCAACAGTAATCAGGTCCCATATATTTCCAGTAAGGTCTTCCTGAAGCCTGCTGAAATCGTCAAACATCTTAAGCACTTCTTTCTCAAAATTATCATTTAACTCCAAAATCTTCTCCTTCCCTATACATTGTATGACTTTTTTTTCATTATATCCAGAAAATTCTCATAGTTTACCTGTTAAAACACCTGTATTGACAGCTTCTTCATTGAGGGATAGAGTGTAGAAGTCGTGGGGTGGCTGTGTTACAGTCTGAGAAAATACCCGTTGAACCTGATCTGGATAATGCCAGCGAAGGGAACGAGACATTTTTCATACCCACAGAATATAAAACCTACCCAAGGAAGTGTACAATGAAAAAACTTTTTTTCCTTGCTGCTGTGTTCTGTGTTATTTCTCTCCAGGCTGCAACGGCCTCAGGTAAAGATGAAAACTCCGGAAACAGTAATCTTGTTATTTACGCCTATGATTCGTTTGTTTCAGAATGGGGACCGGGGCCTGTGGTTATCCCGCTCTTCGAAGAAAAATACGGAGTAAAAGTTGATCTCATCTCGGCCGGAGACTCAGGCCAGGTACTTCAGAAAGCTATTCTGGAAAAAGAGAACCCAAAGGCGGATATACTTATCGGGATTGACAATAATCTTCTTGCAAAAGCTCTGGAGGAGTCTCTATTTTCTCCCTACAAACCCGAAAATATTTCAAAGGTGCAAAAGGAGTTGATTTTCGATCCGAAGTATAACGTTATCCCCTTTGATTACGGATTTTTTTCCATCATCTATGATTCGCAGAAGATTAAAAATCCTCCTGCATCCCTGGAGGATCTCCTGCAGCCAAAGTACGCAAAATCTCTTATTATGATGGATCCCCGGACATCCAGTCCCGGGCTGGGGTTTCTCCTCTGGACAATTGCTGAATACGGAGACAACTTTACCGATTACTGGACAAAACTCAAAGGATCCGTTCTGACTATAACCGACGGATGGGATACCGGATACGGGCTTTTTACCAGCGGTGAAGCACCGATGGTTCTCAGCTACACCACAAGTCCTGCCTATCATGTAGAGTATGAGGATACAACCAGATACAGAGCAGCAGTTTTCCCTGAAGGACACTACATGCAGATTGAGGGACTGGGAATTGTAAAGAATGCCCGGAACAGAAAACTGGCTGAGAAATTCATTGAGTTCGCTCTTTCAAAGGAGTTTCAAAATGCTATCCCACTGACCAACTGGATGTATCCAGTTTCTAAAGAGATTGATCTTCCCAAGTCCTTTGATTATGCTCCTATTCCCGAAAAGAAGCTGCTACTGCCATCTGATGATATTAGAAAAAACATCAATCAATGGCTTGAGCAATGGACAGACAGTGTTACGAAATGAGTATTTGAGCAGAAGGATTCTGGTGAGATTCCTTCTGCTCTTTAGTGTGAGTACCTTTATCCTTCTCTTTTTCTATATTCCTGTTTTCGGTGTATTGAAAGGAGCATTTCTGGATAAAAGCGGTTCATTTTCGTTTGGCACTATCCGGGATGTTCTTACAACTCCTTATAACAGAAGGGTTATCCTGTTTACCTTTGAGCAAGCGGTATTGAGTACCTTCTTTGCTGTACTTTTGGGATTTCCCGGTGCCTACCTCCTGGCAAAGGTGAACTTTCCGGGTAAATCTGCTGTTAAGGCGGTTTCAATGATTCCCTTTGTGCTTCCCTCGATTCTGGTTGTGCTGGGTTTTGTAATCTTCTTTGGAAACAACGGGTATTTAAACAGAGCAGCCATGATAATACTCGGTACCGATAAGCCCCCTTTCAGAATTTTATACTCCCTTAAGGCAATCATCCTTGCACACAGTTTTTACAACTTCCCCATTGCAATGAGGATACTATCATCGCTCTGGGAAAAGATGAGCAGCAATCAGCAGAATGCCGCTTTTTCCCTGGGAGCAGACAGGGGGACAGCATTTTTTACCATTACCCTCCCCCAGCTTATGCCGGCACTGATATCGGCAGCAGGAATTATATTTCTTTTCTGCTTTTCCAGTTTTGCTGTTATTCTGGTTCTCGGCGGGGGGCCGGCATACACAACCATGGAGGTGGAGATTTACCGTCTGGCGAAGGTTTCTCTCAATATAGGTGCAGCGAGCAGTCTTGCAGTCATAGGGATAGTTTTCTCCCTCATTTTCATGTTCCTGACAATCCATCTACAGAAAAAAACCTCCGAAGCGGAGGAGATGACAACAACTCCCAGTCAGAAAGGGATTGAAAGACCAGGTATCTTTACCGCATACGCTGTTTTAATACTATTTCTTGTTGCTGCTCCAATACTCTCTGTAATTGTCAAGTCTTTTCAAATGCCCGTAACCAGAGCCGGATCGGAAATTTTGTCGCTGCACTGGTATCAGAAACTTTTTCTTGGAGGATCTGGAGCCGGCGTAGCAGCAGCTATTCGGAATTCGATTGTATTTGCCCTGTCCTCAGGGGTAATTGCAATCCCGATTGGAACAATCTTAAGTTACTTCTCGGTTAAAAACTGGATAGGGAACAGAACCATTACATCAATTCTTGATGCACTCTTTATGCTGCCCATGATTGTATCCTCGGTTATGCTGGGATTGGGCTACATGATCCTGAGGAATTCATTTTCAGACAGATTTTCCGACTCCGGAATTCTTATTATTTTTGCTCACTCAATACTTGCCTATCCCTTTGTGATCCGTTCTGTCACAGGAGTGTTAAGAAAGATAAAACCATCACTGATCCATGCAGCTTCAAGTATGGGAGCATCTCCTTCTGCCGTATTCTTAACCATAGAACTTCCCTTAATCAAAAATGCTCTCTTAACGGGAGCAGCCTTCGCTTTCGCACTTTCCATGGGGGAACTCAATGCCACCATTCTACTCGCAGGAAGAGGAACCACAACGATTCCTGTTGCTATCTACAGACTGATCGGCTCCTATAACTTTTACGGAGCATGCGCTCTTGGAACGGTACTTATTATCATCACCGTTATCATATTCATACTGCTGGACAGAATCAGCTTACGAAAGGGGAGAAACCTGCCATGGGGTTAATACTTACAAAGGTCAGCAAAGTTTTCAAAGAATTCAATGTACAGCTCAATCTTGAAGTTAAGGACGGAGAACTGACCACTCTCCTCGGACCCTCCGGATGCGGCAAGACAACAACCCTTCAGATAATATCCGGAATAATCAAACCTGATTCCGGCAGTATCATTCTTAACGGAAACGAGATTACCGGAGCGGACCCATGGAAAAGGGATATTGGTATTGTATTTCAGGATTACGCTCTCTTTCCCCACCTGAACGTTGCAGGAAATATAAGCTACGGCTTAAAGCGGAAGAGGGCTGGAAAAGAGAAAATAACCGAAGCGGTACGTAACTATTTAAAACTTGTGCACCTCGAGGGCTACGGAGACAGAACCATTGATTCCCTCTCGGGTGGAGAAAAACAACGGGTAGCCCTAGCACGGGCACTTGCCCCGGAACCGGGGATTCTGCTTCTTGACGAACCCTTAAGTGCTCTTGATGCCTCGTTACGAAAAAGCCTGAGACGGGAGATCAGAAGGATTCAGCAGCAGCTTAAACTAACAACCGTTTACGTTACCCACGACCAGGAGGAAGCGTTGACCATAAGCGACAGCCTGGTAATAATGAATCAGGGAAGAGTTGAACAGCACGGAACTCCGCCGGATATCTTTAATAAACCTGCAACAAAATTTGCTGCCGAGTTTCTCGGCCACTCAAATCTCATTGAAGGAGAAGTTACTGCTGTAGAGGAAAATTCCGGAATTAAAGCAAGATTAAAAGACAATACAGAGATTAACGCCCCCTATTTCCCAGGATTCAAAGCGGGAGATCCTGTATGGATATTCTTCAGATCCGGAAGGTCCGAATTATGTTCACATCGGGAAGATACAGAAAACACCCTTCCGGGCAGACTGCTGCTCAAAGAATACTACGGGACTCATACCCTCTTTGAAGTTGATACAAACGGGACCATAATCAAAGCCGAAAGCAGGCACCCCCTTTCTCCCGAGAAAAAAGAACTTACCCCGGGACAGGAAGTATTCGTCTCAGTCCGGCGGGAATACTGCTATCTCATAGAAAGATTAAGCAGAATTTGAACTGTTCCTATGATCGAACCCAGGAGAGCGCCAAAAACATTGATCCACCGGAGCTGTTTTTTAACAACAACCAGTATCAGCTCCTCGATCTTCTCAATCTCCAGGCTGTCAATCTTCTTTACCACGAGACTCTGAACATCGACACTTTTCAGGATATCGGGGATTTTCTGTGACAGAAGATCCAGAAAAACCTGAGCCGCAGGCTCTATTATGGACGACTGAAGCTGGGGATCTATGCTGAATATTTCAGCTATGGACCTGTCGGAAGCGAAGGGGGTCCCCTTTTCTGACACGGAAAACAGTTTTTTCAGAAATAAAACATCAGGAATTAAAAGCACGGGGAGCTCTTCCCTTACAAACTCTACAGAAAGTCCCAGTTTTCCATAGAGCACTTCCCGTATCTTGAGATCTCCGTTTCCGGATATAAAATCCTTTATCCGAAGGATAAACTTTTCCCTGAACCCGTCACTGAATAGAACTGAAAACAGAGTATCCATTACCTTGTCCAGATCTCCCCGGAAATCGCCATCCCAGGCAGCAACGACCTCACCCAGAGACAAACCGGAAAATCTTTTTAAAGAGGAAACCACTGCCTCATATATTCTTTCCTTTATATCCGGATCCATTCCTGCTTCCTTAAGATTTCTCACCAGATCATCTACAATTGATCCGATGTTTTCCTCCAGGGTTCTGTCATACTGCGCAGCCGACAGGATAAACCTCTGAACCCCGTTCAGTTTGTCCAGAATATCTTTCAGAAGAAACCTTCCCCGGATCTCGAGTTCTGCTCTGGTGGATCTCTCATCCAGAAATTTAATAAACTCAGGGAAAAGAAGCTCGTATATCCTTAATGCAGCCTTACCTGCAGCTTCGGCCCGTGCAGGGGACAGAACTTCAGAGATTTTTCTGTTGTCGTGGATCCACCTTTCAATTGACTTTACTATCCATGCTTCGAGATGTTCTCTGGATTTCCGGGAAAGAAGAACCTTTAAAATTCTGTCCAAGATATGCACCTTCGAGGAGAGCAGATCCGATAGCGTCTTCTCTTCAAGGTATCCTATCCCCTTCGACAACAACCCCCGTGTCATAACGGTGAGCCCTTCAGAGGAAAGGAATTTGTTTAAAATATCGGTAACCAGGAACTGCAGCGTTTCTCCATCCTTGGAGGAAGACAGAAACCCTCCGGAAAAGGTATTTTTAAGATCCTTCAAGGGAGTATTCAGAACTTTTTCAGTAAGCCGTTTGATAGAATCCTGTACCCCTTTTTTAAAAAGAGGTGATGAGATCTGATTCCGTACCGCATCCTCAGTTAAAAGTTCTCTGGAAACCATGTTCCCTATATTGCCGGAAAGCTCGTACCGTTCCTTTGGAATAATTCCCGGAGTCATGGGGATCTTTACCCCCAGCAGTTTCTTTGCAGTGTAAGGCCTGAAAAGCATCGCTATAGCAATGGCATTTGTAATGTACCCGATGGCGGCGCCGATAAGAGGCGGCAGTGCCCAGGGCAGGATCTGTAAAACAATATCCATCAGCGCCTGAGTTCCCTGGAGCTCCGTTCGGCTTCATCGAGGGAATCGAACAAGTTTATGTAGGAACTGAAAACCCATCCCTGCAGTCCGCTGTAGGTTATTTGGTACCAGTAACCGGGCTTGTCATCAACAACATTCTCATCGGAACCTTTTGAAACAATTTCCAGAATATATCCCTTCCATAGAGTTGCCACCGGCTTGCTGTTTATATCCGGCTTCTCCCTCATCCGCAGGTAAGAGGAAGTAACAACTCCCCACCTGGAGGAAAGAGAAAGAAGCGGTGTAGCCGGAAGCTCAATATCCGGGTAGGTTTCCTTTTTTCCGCAGGAAGTAAATAGTGAGATAAATACTACAAGTACAATGATAAAACTTTTATACATAACTCCTGCCTGGCCTACATAAACTGTGATTTTATTTTTTCTATCTCATCTCTTACCACAGCAGCCTCTTCAAATTCAAGGTTTTTCGCATGTTCAACCATAATCTTTTCCAGAGCTTTAAGCATCTTCTTCCGCTGTGCCGGAACAAGAATATTGTAGCTGTTCCTTACAACATCAAGATTTACAGCCTCCGTGGCCTGAGCAGCCTCTTTTTTCCGTATGAGTATATCCTGAATTGCTTTCCTTATGGTAACCGGAGTTATACCGTGCTCTTTGTTATATGCAAGCTGTATCTCCCTTCTCCGCTCAGTCTCCTCTATCGCCTCTTTCATGGCAGGAGAGATCTTGTCCGCATACATAATAACCTTTCCGTTTACATTCCGGGCAGCCCGTCCAATAGTCTGGATTAGAGAGGTGGCCGACCGCAAAAAGCCAATCTTGTCTGCATCTAATATTGCAATTAAAGAGACCTCCGGAAGATCCAGTCCTTCCCTTAGAAGGTTAATTCCGACAAGGATGTCGATTGTACCTACCCTGAGGTCCCTCAGAATCTCAACCCGTTCTATAGTTTCTATCTCCGAATGAAGATACCGGACTTTAAGGCCGAGATTAAGAAGATAATCTGTAAGATCCTCAGACATCTTCTTGGTCAGGGTTGTAATCAGCACCCGTTCACCTGCCTGGATTCTCTGTCTTATCTCTGAATACAGATCCTCAATCTGCCCTTCAGTAGGCCTCACTTCCAACTCGGGATCTAAAAGCCCTGTGGGCCGTATTATCTGTTCAACAAAAACAGGGCATCTCTTTTTTTCATGTTTTCCCGGCGTTGCTGAAACATACAGGACCTTATCCAGCAGGGATTCGAACTCGGAAAAGTACAGCGGTCTGTTGTCCAGAGCGGAGGGAAGACGGAACCCATGGTTTACAAGATTCGTTTTCCGGGAACGGTCACCTTCGTACATGGCTCCAATCTGCGGCAGGGTAACGTGGGATTCATCTATTATTGTAAGGAAGTCATCAGGAAAGTAATCTATCAGTACTGCAGGACGTTCCCCGGGCTTTCTGCCTCCCA
>JANTFL010000080.1 GCA_024763455.1 Sediminispirochaeta sp.
GATATTCTGCTGATACTTGAGGATGATATCTCAGTTTCAGCTGATTTCAGATCCTACACAAAGGAAGGGGAGTATACCAGTCCCGTAAAGATCGTACGAAAAGGGGCGGCGTTAAGTATCAAACCCATTGAGATTCTTGTAGAACCAATGGAGATTACCCTCTCTCTGGAAAAAAAGGTTACCAAAAGTCTGGAGGTTAAACCCTCAATTATAGGTTTTCCTGAAAAAGGGTATGATATCTCCCAGTATTTTATAACCCCGTCATCAGTTGAAGCTCAAGGACCGGAAAGTGTTATAAAAGGTTTAAGTTTTATCCATTCCGAAGATATTGATGTATCAGGCAGAAAGGATGATTTTACCGTCAGAGTACGGTTGAGAAAACCTGCTCCATCGGTAGTTTTTCCCGGAGGAAATATTGTTGAGTTTACAGCAGTCGTCCAGGAAGCATATATAGTCCGTACAATGAACAGCCTCGACATGATTGCCCTTGATCTTGATGCCCGTTTTGAACTTTCCGGTATTAATACTGACAATACTCTCAAGATACAAGGAAAAGAGCTTAGTCTGCAGAACTATACGACAAATGATTTCCGGTTCACCGTTGATTGTTCCGGAATAAGAAGGGAAGGAAGCTACACGTTAAAAGTCGTTCCCGATGTACCGTCAGGGGTGCTTGTTCTGGATTATGATCCCAAGGAGATTATTGTGACAGTGAAATCTGCATCTTCGGAGAGTACTGGTGATTAAAGGTTTAGGTATAGACATCGTAAATGTAAAAAGAATGGAGCACTGGCCGGAAGTAGAAGGGATATTGAGGCGGTTTTTCAATCCGGCCGAGATTGAATCTGTCAAACAAAAAGGACAATCCAGCGTCCTATCTCTTGCTGCACGTTTTGCAGCCAAAGAAGCATTTGGTAAAGCACTGGGAACAGGACTAAAGGGTATGAAGCTTACCGATATTGAGGTTGTAAACAATCATAACGGGAAACCGGATATTATTCTCCATGGAACGGCCGAGGATTCATTTACAAGAAATGGGGGAGGAGTTATTCACCTCTCATTGACTCATGAGAAAGAAGCAGCTGTAGCGGTTGTGATTATAGAGGAAGATAAAGATGGAAACTAAATCTGCCAGTACGATCTCTTTTTTTTCAAAAGAACCTCTCGTTTGCCCGGTATGTGAGAGCAAGTTTTACAAGGAGGAACTGCGCACGGGAAGGGGAAGGCTCAATGCCGGTGAGCTGACGGAGGAATTAAGGCGGCTTTATCTCCCTTCACAGAAGTACGGTGAAGTAGTTCCTTTGATTTATACTGTCACCGTGTGCCCCCAGTGTTATTATGCTGCTTATCAGACTGACTTTCCTGAAATACCGGTGGATATGATTGAACAGGCAGCTGAGATGACCGGTAATCGAAAAGCTCTGGTGGAACCGGTTTTTGAATCTCTTGATTTTACAGAACCGAGAGGTTTAAGAGAGGGGACTGCTTCGTATCTCCTGGCAATGTCGAGTTACGATTTATTTCCGGATGAAAAAAGTCCTGTGTTCAAGCAGGGGCTTTCAGCTCTCAGAGCGGCCTGGTTGTTTAATACGTTTCATGAGAAGTTCCCCGGGGAGAACTACGATTATCTTGCGAAGATATTTTACCGTAAAGCAGGATTCCTCTACAATCTTGCAGTGGAGTACGACGGTACAGGTAAACAATCGTTGACTGAGGTTGGTAATCTGGGGCCGGATCTGGATAAAAACTATGGCTATGATGGGGTTCTCTACATGTCAGCTCTTCTCGAGTATTACTACGGGGCAGAGGAGGATGGAGAAAAAAGAATAAAATCGTTGGAAAGAGCCAGAACAACCGTTGCGAGAATCTTCGGGATGGGAAAAGCCTCCAAGGAGAAACCGGGAAGTCTCCTGGAAAAAGCCAAGGAGCTTCATGCTGCAATAGGTGAAGAGATAAAACGCCGGACAGAGAATGAGCAGACGGATTAAATTGGTCCTCTCCTACGATGGCAGTGAGTTCTCCGGGTGGCAGGTACAGCCTGAGCAGCGAACCGTTCAGGGAGAACTGGAAAATGCCTTGTTTAAACTGCATGGGACTAAAACTTCTACCATTGTTGCAGGAAGAACCGACTCAGGGGTACATGCTCTCGGTCAGGTATGCCACTTTGACGGGGAGTCATCAATACCGGAAGAAAAGTACCGGGAGGCACTTAACTCGCTGCTTCCGCACGATGTAAGAATAGTATCCAGCAAGGAGGTCAGCAGTGATTTCAGTGCCCGATACAGTGCTCTTCAACGGAGCTACAAGTACCTGATATATGAGGGGTCTGTGCCTTCCCCTTTTACGAGAAAGTATGCTCTGTCGTTAAGGGAAATACCTCCGTTGCGTTCTCTTAACGAATGTGCCCGGCAGGTGATAGGGATTCATGATTTTACAGCATTTACTGCTGCAGGAGATATCAGTAAAACTAAAATCAGGGAAGTATTTTCTTCATCTTTCTATATGGAAAACGGTTTTTTGGTGTATAAAATTGAAGGTACAGCATTCCTGTGGAAGATGATACGTTCTATAATAGGGACAATACTTAAAACAGCACCGCTTGCTTTTCCCGGGGAAAGGATGAAAGAGATTCTTGAATCCGGGGATAGGACTATGGCGGGAACAACGGCTCCGGCTAAAGGATTATACTTTTATAAGGTAAGGTATGATGAACGGTATAGTTGAAAGATTTAATAAACTCCTGGACCTGTCCATGGATTATCTCGAAGATGGGGTAAGAAAAGAACATCATGGAAATGAAGCCAAACCTGAAATAATTGAAGAGGATTCCCTGGATAGAGTGGAATCGGAGATAGCTGCCTGCAGCAGGTGCCGATTGTGTGAAAACAGGATTAAAACAGTTCCAGGGAAGGGAGTTTTGCACCCGAAGGTTATGATAATCGGAGAAGGACCCGGTGCGGAAGAGGACAAAACAGGCATCCCTTTTGTAGGAAAAGCAGGGCAGTACATGGATAAGTGGATGGATGCTATAGATCTGAGACGGGACAGAGACCTGTTCATTGGTAACATAGTCAAATGCAGACCTCCGGGAAACAGAGATCCCCATCCTGATGAGATTGATGCATGCAGGGGATATCTGGATAGGCAGATCCGGATACTTAAACCGTCACTTATCCTGACGGTAGGAAGAATAGCTGCGCAGGTATTGATCGGCAGCAGCAATGGTATCGGCCGGCTCAGGGGACGGATGTACGATTATAAGGGGATCCCCCTTATCCCAACCTATCACCCCAGCGGGGTTTTGAGAAATCCGGAAAGTTACCGGAAGCCAGTGTGGGAAGATCTCAAAGCAGTCCGGAAATTCCTCGACAGCTTGTAATGAAGTATCTTGAAGTCGTTTTTAATATCCCGCTTTCTTCTTCCTTTACCTACTCTGCCGAAGATTCGGAAAGCTGCACAGAAGGGGTAAGGGTAACCGCTTTCCTCGGCAGAAGGAAGCTTACCGGATACGTATTATCTGTTTCTCCGGAAAAACCGGATGTTGATTTTACCATAAAACCTGTAGAAAAAATAATTGATCGTGAACCAGTTTTCGGGAAAGATGAGGTAGCACTCGCATCCTGGATGGCAGAGGTTTATTACTGCTCCCTGGGAGAGGCTTTAGGCTCTATGCTTCCTGGAGGAAAACGGGAGAGTTCACTACCTTCCTTTGATCCGGGAGATCCGGTAAGCGATGAGGCAATCGAACTGTCAAACGAGCAGAAAACGGCAGTGGATGCCATTGTGCACTCGGATAACAAGCTTCTCTATCTTTTCGGCATCACCGGATCGGGCAAAACCGAGGTGTTTCTTCAAGCTGCAAATAGATTCATATCCGAAGGAAAGAGTGTTATTTACCTTGTTCCTGAGATCTCTCTTACTCATCAGTTATCTGAAGGGATTAAACACCGGTTTAAGGAAAGAATTGCGATTCTTCACTCTTCACTGACTCCGTCCCAACGGCTTAAAGAGTGGGTAAAGATAAAGAAGGGAGGGCCGTATCTTGTTATCGGAGCGAGAAGTGCGGTTTTTGCACCTGTCGAAAAGCTGGGGATGATCGTTATCGATGAAGAACATGAGGGATCCTATAAATCAGGTTCAACTCCCCGGTATCATGCTCGGCAGGTGGCAATGAGAAGAGCAAAAGTTTCCGGCGCCAAGGTCGTAATGGGAAGTGCAACCCCTTCGCTGGAAGCGCATTATCTTACAAAGACCGGGGTAATAACGAGACTGGAGCTTACAAAACGTCTTTCCGGTGGAAAACTTCCCGAAAGCAGACTTGTTAATATGAGCGGAGAAACGTCCTCCCTGTCCAGGATTCTACTCTCGGAAATAAAGGAAACCCTCGATGAAGGGAAGCAGGTAATTCTCTTTCTCAACAGACGGGGGTTTTCCTATTTTTTCCACTGCAGATCCTGCGGATACGAGATGACCTGCAGCCATTGCTCCGTCCCCATGACCTTTCACAAAGAAAGGAACAGAATGATCTGTCACTATTGCGGGTACAGTACTGCTCCCATCAGTTCATGCCCTGAATGCGGTTCCCTCGATGTAGGATACTCAGGGTTCGGTACAGAGCTGGTTGAAGATGAGATTAAAAAGTTTTTTCCCTATGCAGAGGTACGGAGAGTTGATTCTGATTCTGTCAGAAAGAAGAACGTTCTTAAAACAATATTGAAAGATTTTTATAATGGAAAAATCAACATCCTTCTCGGTACACAGATGGTTGCCAAGGGACTGAATTTTCCAGGAGTAAAGCTTGTGGGTATTATCCTTGCCGACAGCACCCTTCATGTTCCTGATTTCAGAGCCGGAGAACGGACATTTTCCCTTATTACCCAGGTTTCAGGCCGGGCAGGGAGATACACGGAAGACGGCAGGGTAATTATACAGACATACGATCCTGAAAATCCTGCAATAAAATATGCAGTGGAAGGTAGACAGGAAGACTTTTACCGGGAGGAGCTGGAAATGAGAAAGCTTTTAAACTTTCCTCCCTATGTACGGCTTTTCCGCCTTGTTTTCCGGGGGAAAAACAAGGGAGAGGTAGAAAAACTCGCTGAACGTGCCGCTGTAACCCTGAGGAGCGCGGTTGTAGAGGATACCGAGTACCTTGGACCTTCAGAATGCCCAATCAGCCGCATTGCCGGGAACTACCGGTCTCAAATCATTATAAGGACCAACAGGTTTTCCGAGGTGCACCGGGTTGTGGGAGATCTTGCTGAAGCAATACCTCGAAGTTCGGTTTATGTGGAGATTGATATAGATCCTGTAAGTCTTATGTAACCGAGATTGACGGTCGAATTAAATTTGAGTACTATACTGTTATGTTAGAAATACTTACACTTGGAAACGATGTATTAAGAAAAAAATGCTCTTCAGTAGTTGAATTTGATAAAAAACTGGGAGATCTCATAGACGCCATGGTTATCACTATGCGGGAAGGAAACGGAATTGGCCTGGCTGGTCCCCAGGTAGGGGTAGAACAGAGGCTCTTTGTATGCCAGATCCAGGATCAGTCCCCTATGGTTTTTATTAATCCGGAAATAATAGGGACCTCTGAGGAACAGGTACCCTATGAAGAGGGTTGTTTAAGTATTCCGGGGATATACAGCGATGTTATCCGTCCTGAATGGATAAAAGTGCAGGCCTGGAATTTAAAGGGAAGGCCTTTTACCATAGATGCAGACGGATTGCTTGCCAGAGTCATACAGCATGAGATGGATCACTTGAAAGGGGTGCTTTTTTTAGATCATCTTAACGAGAAAAAGAGACTCAGACTCATAAAAAGCTACGAAAAGCGGATAAAAAAATAGATGCGGATTCTTTTCGCCGGAACTCCGGAGATAGCTGTGCCTTCCCTCGAAAGAGCTGCTGCCGAATTTGATGTATGCGGGGTACTTACCAACCCTGACAAGGTGCAGGGAAGAGGAAAAAAGATCCTTCCTCCTCCGGTAAAGGTAAAGGCAATGGAATTAGGGATCCCCGTGTTACAGTTTGATACACTGGGCTCTGATGCCAGGGAAAGTATAACAGCCCTTGCACCTGATATCCTAGCGGTATATGCTTATGGCCGGATATTCGGCCCAAAGTTTCTGTCACTTTTTAAACTGGGTGGGATCAATGTGCATCCATCACTTCTCCCAAAATACCGGGGCAGTTCTCCCATCCTTTCGGCAATCCTTCATGGCGATAAAGAATCAGGAATTACGGTGCAGCAGATCGCACAGGAGATGGACAGGGGAGATATCCTTACTCAATTCCGCTTTCCCTTAACCGGTAAAGAGACAACCTTTTCGTTAAGTGAGTATGCTGCTGTTAAAGGTGCTGACCTTCTTGTCGAGGTACTGCACCGAATTGATGAAGGAACCGTAGAATCAGTTCCACAGAATGATGCAAAGGCCACCTACTGCGGAAAGATAGAAAAGAGTGACGGAGAAATCAACTGGGGGGAAGCTGTAGAGATCATCGAAAGGAAAATACGGGCTTTTAACCCATGGCCGGTTTGTTATAGCTTTCTCGATGGGAAAAGACTCAATATTTTCGAAGCTGAGATAATGCAAGAGGGAGAATCCGGGGGGGATACCCCTGGAAAAATCCTGGGAGTAGACAAAAACCACGGAATTCTGGTACAAACAGTAAACGGTATCCTTGCTGTCCAAAAGCTGCAGCTTCAGTCAAAAAAAGCGATGGATTGGAAAACTTTTATAAACGGAATGCCGAAAATAATAGGATTAGTGTTAGGAGGCTCACAATGAGCGCCTTTTTTTCAAAGAATAGAAACACCCGGAATAGCAGGGAGATTGACCCTGAAAAAAGAACAGTACGAATCATTTTTCTATCTGCTGTAGGGGCTGTACTTCTCATGCTGGTTATTGCTCTGATAACCTTCCTTCTTACCGTACAGAGCAAGGAACTTACCATGGTTCCCGATATGCGGGGAATGGAACTTGCCAATGCTATAATCAGGATGCAGGAAAAGGCATTGTATGCTAACGTGCAGCTTCGGTTTTCGGATTCGATGAACGATAAAGGCACTGTCCTTGAGCAGGATCCTAAACCCGGCACGCTGGTAAAAGCAGGCGGAAGGGTCCTTTTAAAGGTAAGCAAGGGAATTGCTGTCGAGAAACTGGATAACTATGTGGGTATGGATGTTACAGAGGTGGAAAATCATCTGAGAAGTCTTAAAACAAGTTATGGGCAGTTACTGGTTCTAAAAAAACCATTTATATATGTATTTAATGATAAACCTGCAGGTACAATCCTTGAACAGAAACCTCTTCCGGGAACCGAAGTTTCTGTAAATACAAGTCTTTCCTTTGTCGTAAGTAAAGGACCAGAAGGACAGCTTACTATAGTACGGGACTACGAAAATATACCCTGGGATAGGGCTTTGGACCTGGCTGTTATGGATGCATATCCTTTCTCCTTCTCCATTGTTGATAAAAAAACAGGAATGGAGTCAGGAGTTGTCGTAAATCAGAGCCCTACAAGTGAATCTGAAGTACCCTTTGATACGGTCAGGCAGCTTTTTATTACCAAACCCGATGAGATCCCACAGGATCAGGTCTTCGGTATACTGGAAAAGGAGATCCCCGTTTATCCGGTAGCTGTTCCTGTAACGGTTACTGCGGTACTGCCGGCTGGGGACAAGAAGGTCCTAGCGAGTTTTAAGTCAACAGGAGGACTCCTGTCAGTTCCCTACATGGAACCTGACGGGACAGCACTGCTAATCGCAATAAACGGCGAAGACAAAATAAGAGAGGTTGTCAGAGTTCAGGCTGCAGAGTAAATCTCTTGACATAATAAGGATCTGATAATAGTATTGTTTTGCTGACTTTGCGAGCGTCGTATAATGGTAATACCCAAGCTTCCCAAGCTTGTGCCGGGGGTTCGATTCCCCTCGCTCGCTGAAATTAAGTTGTTATAATACAACGCTTTACGAAACCGCTTGACTATTCAAGCGGTTTTTTAAGGCCTCTGCAAACAAGTTGTAAACATAGAGAGACTGATTACAGTTTCCTTTCAACGTTTCTAAGATTTGGCTGTCCCACCAGGGTACCTTCAGGGACATCCTCTTTTATCCAGACATTACCGCCTATTACAGAGCCCCGCCCAATCTTTATAGTGCCTAAAATTGTCGCTTCTGCATAGATGGTAACATCATCGCCGATTTCAGGATGCCTTTTTATCCCTTTTACTGCATTACCGTTTTCATCGGTTGAAAAGCTCACGGCACCAAGAGTTACTCCCTGGTAGATCTTTACATTTTTCCCAATTACCGATGTTTCTCCTATTACAACACCGGTTCCATGGTCAATAAAGAATTTTTCACCGATTGTCGCTCCCGGATGGATGTCAATTCCTGTTTCACTGTGGGCAATCTCATTCATCATTCTTGGAATAAGGGGAACGTCACTCCGGTAAAGCTCATGGGCAATACGGTGGATTGCAATTGCCTTCAGACCGGGATAACTTATGACAATCTCCTCAAAGGATCGTGCTGCCGGATCACCTGCGTAAGCGGCAAACACATCGCTCTGGATAATTTTTCTTATCTTGACCAAAGAATTCAGTAAATCTTCGGCAATCTGTTCAGCCTTTTCATCACACTGACAGTCCTCTTCACAATTATGAAGTTTGCATTCATGTTTAAGTGCACGGGTAATCTGAAGGGTAAGACGCTTTTTCACCTCACACAGGAGGGACCCAATGATAAAAGGAGCATTCTCGGATGTAATTGTTTTAAGCCCCTTATACCCCGGAAAAAGAATCTCAAGCAGATTATCAAGAATCTCCTTGACCGACCGTAAAACCGGAAGATTTATATCATCAATAAAGTTCGTTCCGGAATCCTCTCTGTAGCTTTGTATCAGATCGTCCAGAACATTCTGGACTTTAAAATTGTTATCACTCATATGAAGAATTAAATACTTAAATGAGCTATTGTCAAGTTGAAAACTATATTTATTAGGTGTTAACTGTTCTATTGATCCGGGATACCGTTCGACCGGCAAGAATAGGTAAAAGTTTCCCGGATGCCGCTGATATTTTTAGGTTCTGTATGGAGATGTACTATCAGGATTATGCCCTCATTTACAGTGGCACTTGTTTTATTTGTTTTTGTACTTTTAAAAGAACAAGAATAAGTGTATACTCCATCCTTTAAAATTAATACAACTGGAAGGATTAGGAGGTATGTATGAAAAAGGTGTTTATTCTGATTTTGTTTATGAGTATCAGCGCGGCTGTTTTTGCGGAGGATGGCACAGGAGTTTGGTGGGGCAGTAACTACATGCCCGGTAACTTTATGTTTGGTGGAACTATCAGTATTGAAGCTGATAATGGTGCTCTGGTTTCAAATACCGGCGCTGCAGGGTTCGGGCTTCTCGGTAAAGCTGAGATGATTCTCTACAAGCCTGTTATTGCGGAAATATCTCCCTTCGATTTCGGAGTGGCTGCGAAGGCCAGGACAGGTATTTTCTTTGATTTAAATTCGGGTAATCCTGACCCCTGGTTCCCTCTGGGGGTAGCAGCTTTTGGAACAGCCCACATGGGGTTCAAAGGGTTTAATGTCCGTTTTTCTGACTTTGGCGATGCTCCTGTTCAATTTTTCAATATAGCAAGCCGTTTTGATTATTATCTTAATATTGGTTTGGCTTTTGATATTTCAAAACAACCCGGTTCCACTTATAGTCCGATAGGATTTGCAGCGGCAACGGGATTTAACTATTTTGTAAATGATAATTTTTTCCTTACTACAGAGTATACATACTGGAATGGATTTTCAGGTTTTGCTGTTGGAGGGTCATACAAACTGGGTAAAGGGCAAAAAACAAAATCTATGGATATAGACCTGAATCCTCTCTACTACCAGATGTATTTGGGGCAGTTTTACAGTCTTTACTGGTACAGCTTTTATGCAGGTGGATTCTCCTTTGATGATTCAAACTACAGAGAGGGTGAGGGCTCTGTCTGGAAACTAACTTCCAAAAATAATCCCCAGGATACGCTCCTTGTTGAGAAAGCGCTGCTGAAAGAAAATAGTGACGGTACAAAATGGTGGAAGGTGAAGTACAGCGATAACGGGGACAGTATTGTCTTTGAGTTCATGATTGATACAGATTACCGTATTGTTAAGCTAAGGTTCAGGGATGCAGATACCGGAAAGGTTCAGGAATATGAGCCCACCGACACAGATAGTGTAAAGTACAGGAAAGAGGATATGAGGACCTTTACTGATTCAGATTACAGCGATATGAAAACAGGGACGGAGAAGGTAAAAACACCTGCAGGTACATTTAAAGCAGATCACCTTGTCTATACCGAAGAAGGGGCTGATTACGAGTGGTGGATTACCGACAATGTACCGGGGAATATGGTGAAATTCTCATGGTATAACACTGACGATACAGTTACCGGTGTTCTCGAAAGGATAACCAAAGGTAACAAGAGTGAATTAAATACTGATTTTTAAAGAAAAGGATTTTAACATGGAGATTCCTAAGATTCTTGTAACACAGCAGATTATTCCTGACGGGATAGAAATGCTGAAAAAAGAATGTGCAGTAGAGGTAGTACCGGATGGGCAGCAGCTTTCAAGGGATGAGTTTCTTGATAGAGTTAAAGACAAAGATGGTGTGCTGTGTCTTTTAACAGACAGGATTGATTCTGAATTTTTTAATGCTGCACCAAATTTGAAGGGTGTAGCTAACTATGCGGTGGGATACGACAATATGGATGTTGCAGAAGCGTCAAAAAGAAAAATTCCATTGTCCAACACCCCGGATGTTCTGACTAATGCTACGGCGGAAATTGTATGGGCCCTTTTATTTTCCGCAGCAAGAAAGGTAATTCCCTCTGACAGACTTGTAAGGACAGGCCTTTGGGAAGGCTGGTCTCCTCTGCAGTTTGTAGGGACGGAGGTAACCGGTAAAACTCTGGGAATAGTCGGTCCGGGCAGGATTGGTGCAGCTACGGCACGTATGTCCCGGGGCTTTGATATGAAGATACTCTATTCAGGGCATCGGAGGAACGAAGTCTTTGATAAAAATCTGAATGCACAGTTTGTCCCTTTTGAAACTCTCGTGGAAGAATCTGATTTTATAAGTCT
>JANTFL010000081.1 GCA_024763455.1 Sediminispirochaeta sp.
TGGGCGCCGAAGTAATCTCTTTGGGCCTGCAGCAAATTGGCCGGCAGCCTTTCTGTACGGTATCCGTCAAAGAAGGAAAGAGCGGTGGACATGGTCGGTACGGGGATCCCCAGTTCAACAGCCTTCGAAACTACTCTTCTCCAGGAGCCTTGAGCTTCCTGAAGGATGTTACGGAAGTATTCATCGACAAGAAGATTATTCAATTCCGGGTTCTTGTCAAAGGCATCCTTAATCTTTCCGAGGAATGCACTTCTGATTATGCATCCGCCTCTCCACATAAGGGCAATCTCTCCATAGTTGAGTGTCCACCCGTATTCTTTGGCAGCTTCCTTCATCAGCATAAACCCCTGTGCATAGGAGACTATCTTTGATGCAAGGAGAGCTTTTTCGAGATCATCGATGAACTCTTTTTTACTGCTGTTAAAAGAAGTTTCCGGTCCTTTTATTATGTGCGAGGCGGCAACCCGTTCATCCTTTAAGGCGGAAAGACATCTTGAGAAGACTGCTTCCCCGATCAGTGTTACAGGCATACCCATATCCAGAGCATTTATTGCGGTCCACTTTCCGGTACCCTTCTGCCCTGCGGTATCCAGGATCTTTTCCACCAGAGGCTGGCCATCGGTATCTTTGTGAGCCAGTATATCAGCTGTAATTTCTATTAAATAGGAATCCAGGGGGCCTTTGTTCCAGGCAGAGAACACTCCCTGCATCTCATCGGCATTCATTCCTGCACCGGATTTCATAAGATGATAGGCTTCGGTGATGAGCTGCATATCCCCGTACTCAATCCCGTTGTGTACCATCTTAACGTAATGACCGGCTCCGTTAGCCCCCACCCATTCGCAGCATGCCTCACCTGATTCAGTTTTTGCAGAGATATCCTGAAAGATACTTTTTACGTGGGGCCATGCTTCAGGACTCCCTCCGGGCATTATTGAGGGGCCTTTTCGCGCTCCCTCTTCGCCGCCGGAGACACCTGCTCCAATAAAATACAGTCCATTCTTTTCCAGTTCCGCTGTTCTCCGGATGGTATCGGGGAAATGGGAGTTCCCGCCGTCGATTATAATATCACCCTTGTCCAAAAGAGGAACAAGTGAATCGACAAATTTATCCACGACCTCTCCTGCCTTGACCATGAGCATAATTCTTCGTGGACTTTTCAGGCTTCTTACAAGTTCCTCCAGGGAGTACGTCCCTGTTATTGTATTTCTACCTGCAGCAGGACCCTTTAAAAAGTTGTTAGTTTTTTCCGCAGTCCTGTTATATACCGCCACTGAGTAGCCGTGGTCGTTTATGTTAAGGACAAGGTTCTGTCCCATTACAGCAAGTCCTATAAGCCCTATATCCGCTTTTGCCATTCTATAACTCCTTTATTGGGTAAATCTGTCTTTGTGAGCCCACAGCCCCAGGGCAGGGTTTGAAATAAAGAAAATTTTCTCTCCCCCTTCCAGGGTGTTGAAGCCCTCTTTTAATGTTTCCGGGTTATACCTTTTTACCATATCTTCAAGGGGGGCATAGCTGTACCCTGCCCCCTCTATTTCAGCTTGGCTTAACGAGCCGGGACAGTATGTTATTGTAAATCTGCCCTCGCTGCTTCCGTGGATCAGGTGTGCTGCTGCTCCCAGGTTTTCCTGCAGCTCTCTGTTCTCTTCAACCGCTTTCAGCGTTTCTTCAGTTCCCCGGTATCCGTATTTCCTGATCAGCCGGTCTATCTCCCGATCTTCCCCGAACTCTTTTACCCCCGGGGCAAGAACCACCAGCTCTCCTCCGTCTGCAATGGCCATCCTGGTACGGTAGATACTTTTATTTCCCAGCCAGGTGCTCTTAAACTCTTCAGGGTCCAGGTAGACAACCACCTTTTCCAAGGGGGTTTCCAGCATCTGAAAGTTCACCTTTAGAGAGAGTGCAGCGGCTTTCTCAAAACACTCGGTGTCATCACCGATAAAGAGTCCCCGTACAGCTAGATCGCCGGATTCTTTTCTCCCGATAACAGTCTGGACATATACTATGGGCAGCTCTTTCCCGAAGCTGGATTCCGCGTAGTTAAGAATCCTCCGTACAGGGGTATCGGCCCTTCCCATCATCCGTTCCATTCCGTATACCGCACCTATGTAGTGGCTTTTGTTTATCCCCTCTTTCCCGCCGGTTCCAACAAAGATATTTTTGTTGTGATTTGCCATTCCTATTACTTCGTGGGGAACCACCTGTCCTATAGACAGAATAAGGTCAAAACCTCCTGTAACAAGCAGGGAGTTTACCTGGGCAGGCCAGTCGAAGGAGAGCTGCCCCCCGGTCTGCTCCTCAATAAAACTTTCCGGAACCCTTCCCAGGGTTACCAGGTCGCTCTTCCATTTGTGTTCCCGGAAAAGTGAAAGGGGAACCCCGGGGAACATCCGTTTTATTTCATCCTCAGTCATGGGGTAGTGGGTACCCAGGGCCGGCAGGATGTCGGTTACAGCCTCCCCGTAGTATTCGTATGCAAAAGAGGTAAGCAGTCCAGCTTTTGAATGGAAACGGGTAAAGTCCGGGGGTATAATAAGGACTTTTCCTTTCTCCGGAGTTACACCGATTTTGTCCAGGGCCTTAAAGAGGTTTTCCTTTAATGCTTTGTCCGAAAGGGAAGCCTCCGCATCCCCTCTGTCAAGATACAGCATGTTTGCTCCAGGGAGGATGTTCCGGCAGATTGCTGAAAAAATCTTCAATCAAAGCTTCCTCGTAACTGCCGGCGTATGTATTGTTAAAGAACCTTTCAATCCCTTCGGTATAGAACCGCTCCCAGGAGTTCTCCTCTTTCCCCGGTATAATGGGAAAAAACAATGCGTTGTTGTTCCGTGCAGCCTTCAGGTCTCCCGGAGCATCACCGATCATCAGTACCCGGCCGCTTCTGTACTTTCCTGCGGCTGTGTAGTGGATGTGTTCGGTCTTTGTTCCCATCTCCTGTCCGGCAATAAGTTTTACATACCCGGAAATTTTGTTTTCGTTCCACTCCCTTTCCAAAGCCTCCTTGGTGGATTGGGATACAACTACTACATCTGCTTTAGACCGGATTTTCTCCAGGCTTTCCTTTACAAAGGGGAAAGGGGCCAAGTTTCTCACCATCTTCGCTACGGTGCTGTTTACATCTTCTGACCACGCAAGGATGCGTTTGAGTTCCGGATCTCCCGATTTTTTTACCGCTTTTTCAAGAGCCGGATTTCCGAGTTTGGTTTCTTTTTTTGCCCACTCCTTGAAATTATTAAGTTCCGGTATCTTTACTCCCCTTTTGGCTACCTCTTCCCTCTCTGAGAGCAGATCAAGAGTATACAGTAAAGCAAGAAACCGATTCGCACCCCTTGTTTTTGAGTACAGGTTGACGAATTCCCAGGTCTCTCTGGCATACTTTGATACGGCCTGGAGATTAAAATGGTTTATAAACGCAGGACAAAAGCATTCCTTGTGTTTGATTTCCATTGTGTCGAAAGCGCATCCGTCAGAATCTATCCCTATAAAGTACTCTTTTCCCGGTGAAAATGCTTTGAGGGCTGCTGTTCCTCCAGAAATGTTCATAAAAGTTTCCTTTGGTTATGTATTAAATAATCAACTGAAATTGTAAAGGCAAAACATAAATCCGTCAAGTTGCTCCCGTTTTCCCATTTCTACTATTTTAGAAAATATTGACAACAATAAGTTTCGGATATATGCTAAATATCGAAAGGAAACAAAAGTATGAAACATATTCCACGGCACGAAGAGATTCTCAAGATTCTTACCCGTTTGAGGTCGGTTTCGGTTCAGGAGCTTACAAACCGTCTTAACGTTTCAGAGGTTACCATCCGAAAAGATCTGACACTGCTTGAAGAGATGGGTTTTGTACTCAGATCCCACGGCAGAGCTTCTCTTGCAGAGGATAGCCGGACACTGAGTACCTTAAGTAAAAGAAAGAATTCAAAGGTACGTGAGAAAAGGGCCATTGCAGAGACGGCAAAAACCCTGATAAAAGAGGGAGATACCATCTTTATCGATACAGGGAGCACCTGCATGTATCTTGCGGAGGCGGTACGGAACATCTCCTTGAGAGTAATTACAAACTCTCTGGATGTGATGAACGTCCTTGCAGAGGAACCTTCAATATCTCTTGTGTCCCTTGGGGGGAACTACCGGAAAGAGGCCGGTTCCTTTCTTGGCCCCATCCCAATTGAAGCACTAAAAAACTTTCAGATAGAGACCTGCTTTGTTGGCGCCACGGGTGTTCAGGAAAGGGGAATTTTTTCTTCCCAGAATATTATGGAAGCGCAGATGAAACAGCAGGTACTGGAATCTTCCGGAAGAAGAGTTGTTCTTGCAGACAGTTCAAAGGTGGGGAAAACAGCTTTTTCGGTATTCGCCCGTCTGGGAGATGTTGATGTATTTGTAACGGATACAGGGTTTTCTGGTTCCGTTGCTTTTAAAAAAATGGGAGTTGAAGTTTTGCTTGCAGATGTGAATGGAGGAGCATATGAGTAGTTTGTTTGATTTAGGCGGCAGGGTTATCGTTATTACAGGAGGGACCGGGACAATCGGAAGTGCCTTTGCCGAGGCTCTTTTAAATGCAGGGGCGAAGGTTGTTTTATGGGGACGGGGAAAAACTGTTCCTGTGGAGGAATCTGTTAAGAAGGTCGCAGAAAAAACCGGTAAGCATGATAAAATATCCGGATACAGGGTTGATGTATCCGTTAAGGAAGAGGTCGTTTCCGGCTTGAATAAAGTTACAGAAGAAGTCGGGGTTCCCGATGTTTTAATAAACGGTGCCGGGGGCAACAAGGGAAAGTCCGCTTTTATCGATGCTGATCTGGAACTCTTCAAGGAAATTCTGCATAACAATCTGATAGGGGGATTGATGATTCCCTCCCAGGTTTTTGCTTCCTACTGGATAGAGAAGGGGATAAAGGGTTCAATAATCAATGTTGCTTCTGCTGCTTCCTATATCCCTCTTTCCGGTGTATGGGCTTACGATGCGGCAAAATCTGCTGTCATAAATCTGACCATGGGAGCAGCAAAGGAGTTTGCCCCCCACGGAATCCGTGTTAACGGTATTGCTCCGGGGTTTTACATAGGGCATCAGAACAGGGATCTTCTCTATTCTGATTATGAAAACGGGATTCTAACCGACCGTGGAAAAGCCATTATCAATCATACGCCCTACGGCAGATTCGGCACTATGGAGGATCTTCATGGAACTGTGGTTTTTCTTGCTTCCGAAAAAGCCTCGGGATTTATAACAGGAGTAACCATTCCGGTGGACGGCGGTTATCTTGTGGACAATATATAGGATAGGGGGAGCGGTAAAATGAAAAAATTTATGGATGAAGACTTCCTTCTTGATAATCCGCCTGCCCTGCGGTTGTACCACGATTACGCAGAAGATATGCCGATATTTGACTATCACTGTCATCTGCCGGTAAAGGAAATTGCAGAGGATAAAGAGTACGAAAATATAACACAAATCTGGCTTAACGGAGACCACTACAAGTGGCGTGCCATGAGATCCAACGGTGTTTCGGAAAAGTACATTACCGGAGATGCAGGAGACAGGGAGAAGTTTGATGCCTGGGCACAGACTGTTCCCTGTACAATAGGGAATCCTCTGTACCATTGGACTCACCTGGAACTCAAGCGGTATTTCGGAATTGAAAAACTCCTATCCCCCTCTACTGCCTATTTTGTCTACAAAGATACTATGGAGAAGCTTACCGGTGGTAATTTCAGTACCCAAAAACTTTTAAAAAAATCAAAGGTAAAGGTTGTATGCACCACAGACGATCCGGTAGATACCCTTGAGTATCACCGGGTTCTAGCAGAGAGTGGGAAGTTGGAGACAAAGGTCCTTCCAACCTTCCGGCCGGATAAAGCGGTTAACTTTGGTAATGCAGAGGAATTTACCCGGTACATCGGAACACTCTCTAAAGTATCAGGGGTACGTATAACCGACTACGATTCCTTTCTCGAGGCCCTTAAAAAAAGGCACGATTTTTTTCACAGCATCGGGTGCAGAATTTCAGATCATGCCCTGGAACGGCCGGTTTATAGGGAAGCTTCCGCAGTCGAGATTGAATCTTCCTTTAAAAAGGTTCTTTCGGGGAAAGAAATCCCGGCTGTAGATGCAGAAAAGCTTAAGACAGCGGTTTTAACAGAGCTGGGAAGAATGAACAGCCGGGCAGGGTGGACCATGCAGCTTCATATCGGGGCTCTTAGAAATAACAACAGCAGAATGTATAAAAGTCTTGGTCCGGACACAGGGTTCGATTCCATTTCAGACGGTGAAGTGGCAGGTCCTCTGTCCAGGTTTCTTGACAGCCTGGATAAAACGGATGAACTGCCGAAAACAATAATCTACGCTCTTAACCCCCGGGACAACTACCTTATCGGGACAATGATCGGCAACTTTCAGGGAGGCGGTATCCCCGGTAAAATTCAATTCGGTTCCGGATGGTGGTTCAACGATCAGAAAGAAGGGATGGAGCAGCAGATGAACGCTCTGGCCAATCTGGGCCTTTTGTCCCGTTTCGTGGGAATGCTTACCGATTCAAGGAGCTTTCTCTCCTACCCCAGGCATGAATACTTCCGCAGGGTTTTATGTAACCTGATTGGGAGCTGGGTAGAGAGGGGGGAAGCTCCTGAAGACTACGGACTTTTAGGAAAGATGGTTAAGGATATAAGTTTTAATAACGCTGCCGAATATTTCGGTATTGAATTATAAGGAGAAACAGTATGCGTCTGGATTTGAAAAAAAACTGCAGATATTCTCTGCTGGTACCCACCAGTATGGGGATCCGGTTAACACCTCTAAACGGGCAGCCGGTTCATACCAGCGATACCTTTAAAATGCACGCTACCAGTGCAGAAACCAATGTTGCCAGTGTGGTTTCCTATCTTGGACTTCAGGTAAAGGTACTTACCGCCTTTGTAAAGGGAAGCCCTATAGCTCATTTTATAAAGGATGATCTTGCAGGCAGGCACATGGATTACGAAGGTCCGGAAATAACCCCTGAAGGGCCATGGGGAGTACGGCACCAGATAAACATTGCAGACAGCGGGTTCGGTTTGAGAGGCCCCCGGGTGTACAATGACAGAGCCGGGGAGGTGGGAAGAAATCTTAAGGCAGAAGACTTCGATCTAGAGAGGATCTTTAGCGAAGAAGGGGTGCAGATTGTTCATCTCTCCGGTTTGATCTGCTCCCTTTCAGAAGAAACAGGAAATTTTACCCTGGAGATCGCCCGGACTGCAAAGAAGTACGGTACCCTGATCTCTTTTGACCTGAACTACAGGGCATCCTTCTGGGAAGGAAGAGAAAAGAGTTTAAGAAAGATATTTACTGAAATAGCATCAATAAGCGATATACTTGTGGGAAATGAAGAGGATTTTCAGCTTTCCCTGGGACTCCAGGGGCCTGAGGCAGGGGGGAAGGGGCTGGAATCAAAGTTAAACGGATTTAAAGAGATGATAAAGAGAGCCAAAAAATCCTTCCCCGGTACTTCGGTTTTTGCAACAACCTTACGGGAGGTTCAGAACGCAAACTCCCATTTCTGGGGTGCCGTAATGTCTGCGGGGGACACCTTCTACGTAGAAGAACCCAGGGAGATCGGTGTTCTTGACCGAATTGGAGGAGGGGACGGCTTTGTAGGCGGAATGCTCTACGGCATCCTGAAAGGCTGGGAGCCTGAAAAGTGGATTCAATTCGGCTGGGCAACGGGAGCCCTTGCCGCCACATCCCTGACTGATTATGGAAAGCCTGCAGACGAGGATCAGGTCTGGGGTATCTACAGCGGTAACGCCAGGGTAAAGAGATAGAAAACCTCTGTTTTTATTATTTGCTCCAACGGATATTGTGTGCTACTCTTTTAAGTGTAATAGTAGTACAAATACGGAGTTATTCTATGAGAAAACAGAGCAAAGTTGCCCCGGGATGGTGGGATTACACCACCCTGGATGATGAAATCTTACACGATGCTGCGCGGCTTACCGAAGCGGATCTGGTAGGACTGTCACGGCCGGGATTCAAGGTCTCTATCTATGATACAAGGGAAGAGCTGTTCGCGGCAGAGGCAATGGAATATATAACTTCCTGGAGAAAGGCTGCGGAAGGTGAGCCTGCGGGTATCTGCGGCCCTATAGGTCCTACAGAACAGCTTCCTATTGTTGCACAGATGGTAAATGATCTCGAGATTAACCTTAAAAATGCCCACTTCTGGGGTATGGACGAATGGTATGTTAACGGCAAAGCCATGAGTCCTGATAATCCACTGAGTTTTGCCAAGGCGGATATGGATCTCTGTTTTTCCAGGATAGATAAAAAACTTCAGATGCCTAAGGAGAATATCCATTTTTTAAGTCACGATAACATAAAGGAGTACACCGCCTCCTTTGATAAAATTAAATGTATGGTTATGCAGGGAGGACAGGGAGAGGTAAAGCACTGGGCTTTCAATGATCCTCCGAAAAGGGAAGGCGCTTACAGGGACAACCCTCCTTCTCCCGGGGAGTTTAGGAAACTGGGCGCCAGGGTTGTTGATCTCCATCCAATGACAATAATCCAGAATGCCAGGACCTCCGGCGGCGGGGTTGTAACCAATATACCGGCACAGGCCCTTACCGTCGGCCCGGTGGAAACCTGGAAAACAGAAAAAGTTTCAATCTGGCATCCCGGGTGGCACGATAATCCCTTTGGAATCAGGCTGACTGCCCTGATGATCTCAAAGAGGATTCCTGATTCATCCGTACCGATGTCGCTCCTTGCGGATCATCCGAATGTACATTTCCACTACCTGAGAAGCGGGATAGGAACCTGCGAGGCGGAGATGCACTAACAAATGAGGATTAATGGTCTTGGCTGCTCTCTTGTTGATAACCTGTACTACCCTGTTGATTTTAATTCCGTCTCCTATAAAAAATACTCGGCTGAAACAAATTCAGGAGACGGGATAATAACAGGGGGGCTGGTGTTCGGGGAAAGCCTTGAAAAATTTTTTAAAAAAGATTACAGCGAAATTATTTACGAGATAACCGGAGGAAAGATCAAACCGGTCAAGAATATAGGCGGACCTTCCATTGTTGCCCTCATTAACATGTCGCAGCTCCTTTTTAATATAGATGTCCAAATTGGTTTTTACGGCGCCAGAGGACGGGATGAAAACGGAAGCTATCTTGAAAGAAACCTTCCCCTTTTGGGAATCGATATTGAAAACTATACTGTCACCGTCGGGCAAACACCCTTTACAGATGTCCTGTCCGATCCTGCTTTCAATAACAATAATGGTGAGCGGAGTTTTATAAACTATATGGGAGCTGCAGGGGAGATTGAAGGAAAGGACCTTCCCCCCCCATTTTTTAATGCTGATATACTTGTTTACGGGGGTACTGCTCTGACCCCGGGACTCCACAGAGATCTCGGTTCCCTTTTAAAAAGGGGAAAAGCAGAGGGAGCTCTTAACTTCGTAAATACGGTGTACGACTTTAAAAGTCAGATGGAGAATCCCGGCCAGCCCTGGCCCCTTTTAAACTCCGAGGAGTACAGCCATATAGATCTTCTCATTGCAGATAACGAGGAAGCATTACGAATATCCGGAACTGATAATAAAACAGATGCTCTTAAGTACTTTGCTGAAAAAGGGGTAAAGGCGGTACTCGTTACCCATGGTGCAGAAGAAGTGCTCTGTTATTCCAAAGGTTACTTGTTTGAAGAGGAGGGAATTTTTAGGATGCCCGTATCAGAAGCAGCAGGGGAACGGATGCGGAATACTATTGACCCTACCCCTAAAGATACTACCGGCTGCGGAGATAATTTTGCCGGCGGAGTCTATACCTCTGTGGTCAGGCAGAAATTAAGAGGTAAAGGTAAGCTTTCTTTGAAGCAGGCAGCTGCATGGGGTGTTGTTACCGGAGGGTTTGCCGGACTGTACCAGGGGGGTGTTTTTTTGGAGGAAAAAAAGGGAGAGAAACGTGAAAGGATAATCCCTTTTCTTAAAGAATATGAAAGGCAGACGGGGGAAAAGTATGAACAGCCGTGAACGTATGGCGATTGCAATGGACCGCAGAAAAGCGGACCGGATACCGGTAATGTGTCAGCTGGCTTTGGGACATTTCTTTTTAAATACCGATATAGATTCTGAAAAAATCTGGTTTACCAGCGAAGGGTTTGCATCTGCTCTCCTGCAGCTCCAGAGGCGGTACCGGTTTGACGGAATTCTGGTAAACCTGTGGGGGATGCCGGAGAACATTCTTGAAGGTGTTGTTTCGGTGGAAAAGCACGGGACTGAAAAAATTCTTCACTGGAACAACGGAGAGATCACCGTGATCCCTTCCGATGACAATGCACAGCATTTTCTTGAAAACGGGGCACCCCTTGATCGTGCTGATCTTGAAACAATAGACCTGGATAATCTGGATTCCATAAACAACTACAAAGGTTATTTCTGGAATATTTATCACATGCCGAACATACCGGAACTGACAGGAACTTTTCTTCCCGGAGAGATCCCCGATTATTTCTTTAGAACCCTGAATAGTGTGAAGGAAAAGGTGTGGGGTGATGTTTCGCTTCACGGTGAGATCTATTCCCCCTTTACCCATTTTATTGAGCTTATGGGGTATGAAGAGGCTCTTATGGGACTCCTAACCAATCCCGATAGGGTCCATGCAGTTTTGGAGTATCTTACACAGGTCGTTGTTTCTCATGCGGAGGCTACTGCCGACTTTGGAGTTGATGCAGTACTTATCTCCTCTGCCTTTGCAGGAGGACCTTTTCTTTCCAGGGAGCTGTACAAAGAGTTTGTGCTTCCCTACGAAAAAAAGGTAACGGCTGCTGTAAAGAAAAAGAATACCGTTGTCTATACCCATACCTGCGGACAGATCGGAGACCGGCTGGATTTAATGGTAGAAACAGGAACCATGGGGATCGATACCCT
>JANTFL010000082.1 GCA_024763455.1 Sediminispirochaeta sp.
CAAATGCCAGTACGGCAGCTGCCGTGACTGCAATTTTTTTCATTATTTACCCCCAAAATTAAAATTTTCAATTTTTTGACTTAGTACTATGAATATAGCCCATTGTACATTAAAAAACAAATATTCAGAGGTCAATTCTACAGGAATTCAAGAAATCTGCTTACTATCCCCTTCTGAACCGAAGCGATGACTGCCCGGACTATCCGTCCTCTATTCTCATCTCCCCCGGGGACATTTTCTACTTTAGTATGGAGATAATTCCCTGAAAGCCCCATCCATTCCGCATCATCCAGAGATTCATTATGCTGCTCCAGAAGGACATCTACCTCCCTCCCCTTCCAGCGGTTTAAATACTCTTTGTAAAGGGAAGATGCAAGTTCATGGAGCTTCCCTGCTCTTTCACGGGCTGTCCTTTCCGGCACATGAATGGGTACTGTAAAGAGCTCCGTCCCCGGCCGGGGAGAGTACGGAAAGATATGGACCTGGGAGAATGAGAGCTTTTGTACAAGGTCATAGGTCTTTTTAAAGTCTTCATCCTGCTCATAGGGGAGGCCGACGATAATATCCGCTGCAATAAAGGGGTCATCCTTTGCAGAGCGTAACAGCCCGACAGCCTCTGCCACCTGCTCCGCTGTGTAATGTCTGTTTATTTTCTCTATGACCTGGTTGGAACCACTCTGCACGGGAATATGGAAATGGGGTGTAACCCTGGGGTGGGCAACAGCATCTGCAAGCTTCCGGTTTATACTGTCCGGCTCCAGGGACGAAAGTCTGATCCTGGAACTTTGAAGGTTATCTGTAAGTGCTGTTACCAGAGAGGAAAGATCTTCTTCACTATTGCCGGGGTTCCGGTAGTCGGAAATATTAACCCCCGTCAGAACAATCTCCCGGTACCCCTCCTTTTCCAGATCCATAGCCCTTTTTACCGCTTCTTTCAAATCGAGACTCACCGATTTCCCCCGGGCTATCTGAACACGGCAGTAAGCACAGGTATTGTTGCAACCGTCCTGAATCTTCAGGTAAGCGCGTGTATGGATAGTATGGGTACTCCCGGTAAATTTGAACCTGTCGGAATCGTGTACCGGCGGAATCTCCCCTTTAACAAACATCTGTGCCGATTCTTTTAAGGACATACCGTTGTTCAGTCCATCCATGAGCATCTCCGGCAGATCCATAATTGTATGCTTTAAATCCAGAGGAACAACATAGACATTCTCCGCCAGAGCAGAAATATCATCCCCGTTGAGCTGTGCATAACATCCTGTTACAAAAATCACCGCTGACGGGTTTTCCCTGGAGAACTTCCGTATCATTCTACGGGCTTTCTGTTCTGCCTTGCTGGTTACGGTACAGCTGTTGACAACAAATATATCCGCTTCCTGCGGGGAGGAAGATACAGAAAAACCCCGGCTCTTAAAAGAAGATGCCAGGGCTTCGCTCTCACACTGGTTGAGTTTACAACCAAGTGTATAAAATACCGTCCGAATCATCCGCCGTTTCTCAAGCTCTTCTCGCTCCTCTCGAGCCCTCGCTTCGCATCAGTGAGGGATGGTTTGAGGGAAAGTGCTTTTTTATAGGCTTCAATGGCATAGGCATAGTCCTTTGCCATCTCCCTGGCGTATCCCAATCTGGACCACCACCGTGCAATGTTCGGGCTGTAATGAACAGCTGTGGTAAACGACGTGTCTGCATGATTATATTCACTTAAGAGGATGAATATTTCCCCCATGTAGTAGTACACAAGATCAATTCGGGGACCTGAGGGTGCAAGTACCGTATACTCTTCAAACCACTTAAGGGCTTCGGTGTTTTTACCTAAATGGTAATAAGCTTCCCCCAGCACCTCCACTATCCGGGCATCGTACCGGGATATTTTAAGAGCCTTGCGGGCCTCTTCCAGAGCGGTTTCATATTTGCCGAGTTTTAAAAGACTCCAGGTAAGAACAGAGTAAGAATCCATATTTTTAGGAGCTGTCTCCAATTCCCCTCTACAGACCTTAACTGCTTCATTATAATTACCCTGATTGTAGAGAACAAGGGCATCTTCCTTGAGCTGTGCAAAAAGTGAAACTGCCGAAACTACAAGCAGCAAGCCGGTTATTAAAACTTTATTCTTCATTGGAGCTCCCTCTCTTTACCGGTGATTCCATTTTGCATATTCCGTTAAATCTGCACCCGCTCTCCATAATAACATCCGGAGCGGTAATATCACCGTCCACCATGGCGGATGAAAAAAGTTCGACTCTGGTATAGGCAAACACATCTCCCTTCACTGTCCCTTTCAAGGAAACGACATCAGCCTCCACCCTGGCCTCAACATAAGCATCTTTATCAATATATAATGCCCCGGCGGCGTGTATATCTCCCTTGAATTTCCCCTTTATCATAAGAGATTTATCAAAGTTCAGATTTCCGGTAAAATCTATATCATCTGCCAGAATGGTATCAATATCCGCTTCATCTATATCGCGAATCTGTACATCAGACATTGCTTTCTCCTCTTTTTCCAGTATGTTACCTGTCTTGCACCCGAATTGTCAAGCTGAGGCTCAAAAACCGTCTCCTACAGGATCGGCGCTTTTCAGCATCTGCATGGTTTCCTCTATGGATCTGCTTAAAAGATTCCTCATTTCATGAGTGTGCCTGTTGAAGTGCTGGAGGTCCATAAACAGCTGCATGGGATCGTTACAGGTCTGCTCAACTATTTCAAGCAATGCTTTATATCCCTCGGTAGCAATCCTGCTCTCTTTAAGATCGAGTCTTTCAAGGACCCTCCCGATAAAGTGGGTAATCCCCTGGGTAAATGCAGCTTCCCTGTCATGTTCTTCCGGAGATATTTCTATAACATCCAGCCCCATCTTTAAAAATATTTCCCTCCATGAGACGAATGTTTCCCTCTCTCCCCGGACAGGTGAAAAAACAAGGGGAAGCCCCCTCACCCCGTTCCTGCCGGAATCTGGTCCGAACATGGGATGTGTTCCAAGGACATTGACAGAGGCAGGAAAAATTTCATCCATAATACGGGCAGGATAGACCTTTACCGAACAGGTATCGGCAACAGTAATCCCTTCCTGCAAGAAAGGGACAATTCTCGTTGCAACTGCCTCAATAGCAGAGATGGAAACGCATAAAAATACCGTATCACATGAGAAGAGTTCCTCTTCGCTTACCAGGGTAATTCCTTCAGGGGGTTCATCCACCGCACTGCGGTTGAACCCGTAAACATCAAAATCCCTGGAAAGTGTTTTCCCCCAGAACCTGCCGAACCGTCCCAGGCCGTATATCCCTATTTTCATAGGGGAATACTATATTATTTCTGTATATGTTAACAATACCCATAGATTAATAGATAGAAATTATTTCCATTGTGTGGTAGAATGCTTCTTTCACAATTAACTTTATTATAGGAGAATATAGATATGACTTTCCCGGAACTCATGATTGAGAAAGCTGTTAGTATGTCAAAAAAGCTTGTCCTGCCTGAGGGAACAGAACCCAGAACAGTTCAGGCCGCACGCATTGTTAAGGACAAGAAAATTGCTTCCGAGGTATTCCTTGTGGGGACCCCGAAAGAGGTTCAGGCAGTTGCTGAAGAAAAGGGTGTAAATCTTGACGGTATTACCATTATTGATCCGTCATCTTCCGAGCTCCTTGAATCATTCAAAGAGGAATTCTTTGAACTGAGAAAGCATAAGGGGATCTCAATGGAAGAGGCGGAACAAGCGGTAAAAGCCCCTCTTTTCTGGGGTGCCATGATGGTGCGGAAAGGAATTGCTGACGGGATGGTAGCCGGTGCAGAGAATGCTACAGGGAACGTCATTAGAGCTTCGTTGTATATCATTAAAACAGCTCCCGGAACCAAAACTGCTTCATCCAGTTTTATCATGACGTTAAAGGACAAGGATTTCGGGGTAGATGGAAACCTTGTATTCTCGGACTGTGCAATCCTGCCGGATCCCACGGCAGAACAGCTTGCAGATATTGCAGTGGCAGCAGCTAAAACCTGCAAAACCTTTCTGGGCGCTGAACCGGTGGTTGCAATGCTCTCATTTTCCACAAAGGGATCCGCAAAGCATCCAAACGTGGACAAGGTCGTTGAGGCGCTTTCCATGGTAAAAGGAAGGGAACCGGATCTAAAAGTTGACGGAGAACTACAGCTTGATGCAGCTGTAATAGAGAGTATCGGTGCAAAAAAAGCCCCCGGATCCACAGTTGCCGGAAAAGCAAATGTTCTGGTATTTCCCGATCTTCAGTCAGGCAACATTGGCTATAAACTGACTCAGAGGTTCGCAGGAGCAGACGCATGGGGACCGGTGCTTCAGGGATTTGCTAAACCTGTAAGTGATTTATCACGAGGCTGCAGTGTCGAGGACATCGTGGTAACATCTGCAATGACCCTTATTCAGGCTGAATAGCAAAAATCACTTTGAGAAACCAACAAAAAAGCGGCCACATTGGCCGCTTTTTTTATTTCTCTTTATTTATTCAGTTTTTGCACTGCGTTTTTAGCTTCCCGCTTAATGGAATTTTCCCAGGAATCGGAATATTGAGCTCTTGTCAATTCCTCAAAACATACTTTGCTGCCGTTATTCCCCATTGCAATGACAACACTTTTGGATATACGGAAAGATACGGTACCACCGCTCTCTTTCCTGTCAGTTAAATAGGCAAGAAATTCTGAAAGAATTGTCCCGACAGCATCACTGTGATAGGTACCGGCTGTTTCAAAAAGCTGAACCATCTCATCTTCATCAACCAAACGTTCCGTCTGGTACTTTATCAGCATTGACTTCATCAATGGAGTTGCAGATTCCGGTTTTGCACCATTTTCCTCCAGGACCTCCAAGGCTCTTACCCGCAGACTTTTCAACTGCTGTTTCTGTACAACACTTTGAGGAGAGTTGATCAAGCCCTGGTCCAGGGCAGTAACTGCCAGACGTGCTTTGTTCTCTTCTGATGCTCTCGAAATGACTCCTGCTTCCAGACCTGCCAGTTTCAGGCCAAAATCCTTTGAATCTTTTATAATCCCTATCAACTGATCAGCAGGATCGTCAACAATAGTTAAAAGAGCCTTTGAAGCCTTTTCTTTTACTCCGCTTTTTCGTGAATACCAGCCGTTTGCAGCAAAAAACAGCGGAGAGTAGCTATCCGGCGACTTCAGCTTTTCAAGTGCCATAACGAGGGCATAAGCAACTATCTCATTTTTACGCTGATCCTGAATATTCCCGTAATTCATATTAATGTTTCTCAGCATCAAATTCAGCTTATTACTGTAGTCCTTCGCGCCAACCCTGCCCAGAGCAATGATGGCTTCCCCTTTTACAAAAGGATCATCACTGTTATCCACAACATCCCAGATAAGTGGTGCAGCTTCCCGGTCTTTGAGCCTTCCAAGTTCCTTCACTACAAGTTTGGTAAAACTGTCGCTTTTCAATTGATCTGTAATGGTTCTTTGGTTTTCCATGGCAGATACCTGCTCGTCAAGAGCTTTTTCAAGAACCGGGATCATATCTCTATCGTGCTGCTCCACTATATTAACCATAATGTTGTACTTCTGACTTAAGGATTGTGCCTTATTGTACAGCCTTTCCCACACTGCAGATACCTCGTTGGCATAGACAGATGATGTCAGGAACAAAGCTGTCACCATAAATATAAACGCTGTTAGTTTCTTGTTCTTCATAGTAACTCCTATCACTACTCTGTAACGTAGCTGACTACTTTTCTGCTCTTGTACTCTTTTTTAATTCTTTCCTGAACATTATCAGCCGAATCGGTATATATAATTTCCAAAGGATTACCGGCTTCATCGTTAGAATAGACAATCTTTCTTTTTACGGACCCGTTGCTCCGCAAAACCTTTTCAAGAACCAGCAGTCCATCTTTATATTCAAAGGTCCTGGATCCACGAACCGTGCTGTCAGCGGAAAACTCAGTATTCTTAACAGGCAGGCCACTCTCATTATATTCAATAACAAAGAACTCCTCTTCTTCTCCTGCGGAATTTTTATTTACGATCTTTGTATTCAGATCGCCTTCGTATATATACTCAGTTGTTCCGAACAAAGCCCCTGACGCATCAAATACACTCCACTTTACCTTTTTATTTCCATCCCAGGAGTACTTCGATTGAGACTGAACTTCATCCTTCGAGTTGTATGTAGTATCAGCAACTATATTGCCTGCTCCGTCGTATTTGTAGGTATGATAATTTTGAAGGTCACCGTTTTTATCAAAGAACTTCTTCACCATGGGCAAATCTCCGGTGTATTCATATTCTTCCCGTTCCTGAAGAACATTATCGCTGTCAAAGAGCTCCTTTTTCAGGAGTTTTTCCCCTTTTTCGTCATAGGTATACACGGTGTACTCATCGACACTGCCGTCAGCATACAAAGAGGTTTCCTTGACAGGGTAATAAACGGTGGTTACAACCTTTACCGGTTCTTTCTTAACCTCTGCGACAGGTTCAACTTTTTTTACTTCCCCGGAATCCTTGACTACCGGGGCTGTAGCACATCCTGCAATGAGAAATGCAGCTACAAGTACAGCGGGATATATTCTCTTCATTATAACAACTCCTTATTTACCAGATGGATACAGTATACTGAAGGTCTATTCTAAAATCAACAGCAAACATGCTCCGCTTTCTGCAAGAATAAAACAGCCTTTACAGCTCTCTCTACATCAATATTTTCTCCTCTGTCCTCCGGATCTATCCCTGCATACTCCATGGCCGAAAAGATAGTTTCCCTGCTGTAGCTGCCGCTTAATCTTCCTTTAAGAAGGTTGTTCCTAATTTTTTTCCTGCGGGAAGTAAAAAGGTCAGAGATAAAGGTAAAGAAAAGTTTTTGATCCGCTTCAGGATACCTTCCATGAGGGACAAGCTTAATTATTCTTGAAGTAATTTCAGGCTGCGGATAAAAAGCACCCGGTTTCAGGTCGCCGCAGTCTTTTACACTGCACCGGAACTGACAGAGCATGGAGAAGGAGGAGTAATTTTTTGAACCCGGTACAGCGCTTACCCTTTCGCCCATCTCCTTCTGAACGGTAAAGACCATTTTTTCAGGGATAAAATTATGTTCAATATAGGAAGCTATAATTGCAGAGGCAGCATTGTACGGGAGGTTTCCTACAATCCGGTCAGGAACTTTTTTATCCAGCCCCTCTTTTTTCCAGCTTTTTACCGCATCCCCTTCCACTATGCTGAAATGAGGGTAGGCGCCGAACGCTTCATCCAGATAGTGGATAAATCCCCTGTCTATCTCAAATACCGTCAGCTTTCCGGTAGTTTTAACCAGCTCATGGGTAAGCGCACCGAGCCCGGGACCAACCTCCCATACATAAGAATTCTCTCTGACATCCAGGATATCCAGGATCTTTTTCCTTCCTCCGGGGGAAACAAGAAAGTTCTGTCCGAACCTCTTACGCATGGCAAATCCGTTCTCATCCAAAAATTTTTTTAGCTCATTTACTGAGTCGTAACTTTTTAAAAGTTCCATTGTGCCCCTTATCAGCAAGAATACCTGCTAGTATAATCAAAGTCAACAATACTGCTTCTACAGCAGCTATGAGTGGAGCTTTCTCTGCAGGCAGCGGTAGAGATGGTATTTTTGAAAAAAATCCTGCACTGCCGGAAAGCATCTTTTCCACCATATTCATACATAGAGATAGTACACCTGCCGCTGCAGAGGGGAGGACACTATAGAGTATTCCTGCTAAAAGGAATAAAGCAACGAGGGGTGCAAGGATAAGGGACGAAAAGATACCGGCAGGGTACACCACCCCGAAGCAGGAAACTACCACCGGCAGGGTGGTTACCTGGGCACTTATTGAAGCAGAGAGGATCCCTCTTACCCAGGGAGGGATAAGACCGGGAAGGAACCGGTACAAAGGTTCCCCCAAAAGCAGTATTCCTGCAAGGGCGAGATATGAAAGTTTAAAGGAGATGGAATCGGCTGCTTCGGGATTAAGGAGGAGATGAATCATGATTACTATAACGAGCAGATGAGGCAGATGGGGGTTCCCATATTCCAACAAAAGTATCCCCGCGAGGATCATCAGGAGCAGAGCCCGCAAAAGTGATGGTGATGCTCCGGAAAGAAACAGGTAAAAAGTCATTATCGGGATGGAAACATAAAAAGATCTCCTCTTGCCCAAAACCGGGGTTAAGATATAAAGAGCAGCTCCAGCCAGTATTCCCAGGTGCATCCCCGACAGAGCAAGAAGATGGGCAGCGCCGGCGTGAATAAAATTTTCGAATACAGGGTTTTTATAACTATCCTTTCTACCCAGGAGGAATGCAGATAACAAACTACCTGCCGCAGGGGTGAGATATGCGGTCTTTTTTTCAACCATCCGTATCAGGGATGATCTGAAAGCATAAACACCGTTTCTCCAGCCGACAGAAAAAATATCTTCCTTCCCGGCAAAGATAAACCCTGTTCCTTCTAATAGTACAGGTGAGGATACAATCCGGATAATCTGCCCCTTGAAATAGCTATTTCTGCCGGGATAGAACATAATATATTCTCCCCTCCTGGCGACCTCAGTACAATACTCGCCGGTTGAAACAGTCATTCTTAGTAAACATGAATTTTTTCCACCCCCTGCAGGTCTGCTGTCTTCGATAACCAAACCTGTCAGCCCGGTAATCCTGTAAACAGACTTTCGGACACTGTTACTCCCCCTTCGGTATGAAACGTTAATGACAAGAGCTGTTAGAAGGCTGACAGAGAGAAGGAACAGGAGAAGCGATCCTCTTTTAAGCAGGGATCCCGCCAATGGGGCAAGAGCAATACCCATTGCAGCTGCCGCCACAGCACCGTATAACAGGAAATCTGGCAGCGCAGGTACTGAAGCCAGATACACCGCAGCCATAGGGGGAAGGAGGAGGATACAATCCAGAATTTTTAGCGATAGCTGTACTCTAAAACCTTTACGGACTTTTGAGATTGTTCAGTGCCTCCCTGGCAGCCTGTTTCACCGATGCAGGATAGTCCAGGTACCCTGCATAAAGCAGGTTGTCAAAGGCAGTTTTATCTCCAATTGCACTGAGATTATTTATTACAGCAGTTACCACCTTTGTATTTACAGGCTGTCCGCTCTCTTTACGAGAGTTCAATACCTCTAAATACGCAGACAACCGTACTGCTGATTCATGATTTTTTACAGAACCTAAAAAATTTAACGCTTCTACAAGACGTGTTTTGGTAACAAGACCGCTTTCCACCTCTTCCAGTGTTACATCAAAGTTTTTAACAGCAAGGTCTCCTGCTGCACTCCAGTGGAGCGGAGTAAGCTCCTTAACTGCTCCAAGCCTTAATTCCCTCAGCAGCTGTTTATCATTATCAGTAGCTGAATCAATGTTCTTCAGCGATTCCTCCAGAGCAGCTTTTAACACCCTGCCCTTTGATTCGTCGTCCATATCCGGATCTTTGGCTGCAAGTTCAAGGACTGCACGTTTGTCCTCAATTCGGCCGTTTGTAAGAATTGCTATCAGTGAACCGGTGTAATCTGCATCCAGTTTCTTTAATGCTGCAACTGCTTTTTCCGTGATTTCTGCAGAATACTTCAAGGCGCCGGTACTAAAAAGAACACTAAAAGAAGAAGATCTTCCCAGTTTCCCCAAAGCATTAACCATCTCCATAACAAGCTGTTCCTGATACTCCTCACCCTTCCGTTTCTTTTCGTTTATCCCCTTCAGCCAACTATTCAGCTTATCGGCTATTGAGGGAGACAGATCCATTGAACCCAGAGATGAGATAATCTCTGTCTTTAACTGGAGCTGATCACTCTCTTCAAATAGACTCCACAAGATCCCGGCAGTATCGCCGCATCCCTTAAGTCCGGCAAGTCTGACAGTAAGAAGAGCTAATTCACCGGCAGCTGAGTCATCGTAAAGGGTAAAGTAATTATCCTTTACAAACCTGGCAGCCTGCAGGTACAAGGGGCACATATCATTACCGGTTATTTTCGCGGAATCCTGAAGGACTTGAATCTTGGTTGAAAGACTTCCCCGGGCAAAACTTTTCATGTAAGCATTCAGCATCGATCCTGAATCCTGGGAATACAGTACCGCTGAGATAAAAAGGAATGCAGAAAGTACACATAATTTCTTTGCCCTCATCGACTACCACCCCTCAGGAACCGAGCCTGTACCACGTCTCCCTTTTGAATCTCTCTCACCGAAAATATTGTAAACATAGGCCAGTATTCTGTTTGTCATTCTTTTGGATGGCGGGACAGCCTGGATATGGATAACCGAAGCATTTTTCTTCTGATGGAAGTTTACCCCTTTGACTACACCGTTCATGATAATGGTGGAATCTGAAAGTTTGAACTGAAGTTTGACCGAAAGCCCAACTCTTGCCCGTCCTCCTATATAAACAGCAGCACCATCCTCGGATATATCCTGCAGCCTGCACCTGAGTCCCCGGCCGTTCTCAATCTCTTCGCTCGCCTGGTTTATATGCTTTAAAGGGAAAAGATGGGCCGGATTATTAAGAGGAACCCGTATGGAATTTCTCTTCTGACTTCTGATAAGGGAATCAGAATGGGAAATGTACAAAATAGGATACTCTCTGTCAGAAAAATCTTCCAGAACCTTCGATTCAAAAACATATCCGGCATCCTCCTGACGCCAGAAATAAACCCCTATCCTCTGCCCTTTAAATTCAAATCCCGGGGGGAGTTTCGGACCCTCGGGGTAGGATATTGCTATATATCTCCGCTGGTTCTCGACAACCTGAGAGTGATATGTTCCTACACCTGCCAAGGTTATTTTTAAATGCTGTCTTGCAGAGATTTTTCTTGTTGTTTTGAGACCGATCTTATACTTCGGAAGGTTCATTTCCACTGTTTTCCTGAATTCGAAAAGCT
>JANTFL010000083.1 GCA_024763455.1 Sediminispirochaeta sp.
AGCAAAGGGACAATGGGAGTGAAGCAAATCAAAATTTTTTTGAACAAGTTTCCGTACGAGGGGGATCTCCAGAAGAGGAACTCCTATACGATAGGGGGGGCGCCGGGGGATTTTCATCGAAGAATACCTGTATACAGGGAATTCATCCGAATCTTCAACTCCGGGAACATGAGCAGTTACCACCGCGGCTTTAGTACCTTGTTTTGTTAGGTAGCGGGCATAATTTTCAACGACCATACTTACCCCGTCAACAATGGGGTAATAGGTATCATTTAAAAGTAATATTTCCATATACTGACTATACTCCATTGTTTCTTGCGGTACAACATGATACCGTATGATTATACACAATCTACTAATGGAGTCTTTAAGTGAATACAGTGTGTATACAAAATTCCACAGGTACCTATAAAATCATAAAAGAGGAAACCTCCTTCCTCGGCCTGCAAACAGGAGTGGAGAGCCGCATTCTTAAAAGTATGCGTCGAAATACTTTCCTTGATGATAAAGGGATAGTATGGAAGGACAGTAATACAGGACCCTGGAATATAATTAACATGCATATACAGCAGGGAGAAATTATTCCCTATGGGAAATGGATGCCGGGAAAAACACTGGCCGATAAAAAGCCCACTCCTGATGACATTCTTAACATAACAGAATTATTATATACCCTCAGCAGGGAAGGAAGGTTTCCCCGGACACTCTCAGCTACAGGTATATATTTGGGCGATGATGATTCCATTCTCCTCTTCCCGGAGAATATCCTTGATTTTCTCAATACTCATCAGGATGACAATTACAAAATGCGTTTTATTGATTCCTACAGACATCCCGATCTGCAGGGGGAAAAAGCCGTATGCTTCTTTCTTGGAGTAATTACGTACCAAATGGTAGTGGGCCATCTCCCGTATAAAGGAGAATCGCTTACCGATCTCAGAGAACTGATGCGGAAAACAAAACCGGTACCCCCACAGTACTGGAATAACAGAGTTGGTAATGATCTCTCAGACCTCATAATGAAAGCGCTGCTCGCAGGTTCTTCGGGTATCACCGTTAAAAGGTGGAAAGAGGTTCTTGAGCGAATCCATTCTGAGGGTTTCTATGAAACGGAAACGGCGAAGCAGTATGGCTCGGATCGGCAAAGAGCTGTTGTTTTAGAGGAAAAGCAGAAAAAAAAATATATGAGAAACCGCTTTCTTATAAAAAACACTCCTAAGATTGCTGTTACTGCAGTATCTTTACTCATAATGGGAGTGATTCTGTTTACTCCCATAAAAAGAGCACTGGAACCACCCGTTACTGCCGGTATGTCCCCTGATGAGGTGGTGCAGCTTTACTACGACAGCATCAACAACCTTGATACAGAAACGCTGGATGACTGTACATCAAGCAAGACCGGAGAAAAGGATAGTAAGGAAGTAACCGGGATCTACGTTATCTCGAAGGTTAGAACCGGATACGAAGGCAAATCGGGACTTGTTCAGGCAAAGGATTGGCTTGCATCCGGAAAGAAAACGCTGGAGGCTGATGAAAGCATTTATGGTCTTACAGATATACTGGTAAAAAAAATTTCAGAGAACATGTTTCGTGTGACCTATACAAAATGGTACACCGAACGGGAAGAGACTCCGGTTACAGAGAACAAGCCGGGGGTACCGCGAAGTATACACATAACAGATACCATACATCTGACCAAAAACAAAAACGTTTGGATTATTGATAAAATAGACAGGAGTACAGAGAGTGATTAAAGGGGTATTGTTCGATATGGATGGAGTTCTGGTGGATTCCGAACCTTTTATTTGCAAAGCAGCAGTCGCTATGTTCAGTGAGATGGGTCACAAAGTCCAGGAGGATGATTTTCTCCCCTTTGTAGGGGCCGGTGAAAACCGGTATCTCGGAGGAGTTGCAGAAAAATACGGTATTAAACTGGATATTGATCGAGCAAAAAAGCGTACATACGAGATATACGAAGAGATTATCCGGGGAAATATGAAACCACTGCCGGGAGCTCAGGAATTTATAAAAAAATGCAGAGGGAAGGACCTGAAAATCGCGCTTGCCACCAGTGCAGATAAAACCAAGATGGAAGCAAATCTTAAAAATATGGATATTCCCCTTTCAGTCTTTGATGCTGCGGTCAACGGTCTGGACATTGAGCGGAAAAAACCCTTTCCGGATATCTATCTCAAGGCTGCACAGCTTATTGGTGTCAAACCTGAGGAGTGCCTTGTCGTGGAGGATGCCGTAAACGGTATTGAGGCAGGGAAGGCTGCAGGGGCGAAGTGCCTTGCTCTCACATCAAGTTTCAGCAGAGAAGAACTTTCAGGAGCAGACTGGTTTGCAGAAGATCTTTCATCAGCACCTGACGAAGTACTCAACTGGTAGGTTATAGACTATCGCCATGCAGCAGGACTAAAAACTGTACCTCCACTCAGCCTGAATACTATGAAGCACAGGCAGAGCTGAAACTTCGGTAAACTCACTCTTGTCAGTATCAACCATCCCGGTATACCCCAGACTGAGGGTAAGGCTTCCCGAAAGATCATATTCCACCCGGGGCATGACCATGAGAGCACCGCTGTCTATTGAGTAAAGCATAGAGAACATTATATTTGTATTAATTTCATACAGAGGCTGCATCAGGTTGACAAGCAGATACTGTCTGGAGAAATAGCCCTGCCGGTAAATCGAGAGTAGATCCGTGGTGGGAATTCCTCCAAGACTGATGAGAGTAGGTTCGAACTGGTCCCGTTCGGATCGATCCAGTCCCTCTCCGTTGTAAAAATATTCTACAACGCCATACAGTTCATTGGGAAAGGTATACTCTATCCCCCCCAACGCTGAAAAGAGCCAGTCTGTCTTCCTGTTAAGGGAGACAGATCCATCGGGGATAAAATTCCGGCTCCCCTTTCTAAAAGCAGCTTCGCTGTACACACCGGCACCGAAGATATCCATGCTGAACGCAGTTCCGAAAGCGGGGGTATATGCATCCTCCCCTTCACTGCTGTCCCAGTCCCATATGCCCGCTGCTTTTATCTCGATCCCCGGAAAACTCAAAGTAAGCTCTCCACCGGGCTTAAGCTCCCTGTAATCAAGCCCTGATGACAGAAGATCGGAAGGCAGGAGAGTATAAGCCCTGACTGATAAAACACTGCCGATGGAAGCGGAAACAGTAACGGCATCCACTCCTCGTAATTCTGCTTCGGGATCAGCCGGATCTTTTAAGGGATCAGCAAAATCTATCGGATTCCAGCCGTAACCGTAACCGGTGAGCATATTCTGTCTGCCGGCTTCCAGGATAATTGAATCGGAGAGATAGGCGCTCATGGAAAAACGGAGAAGATCGAAAGAATAGAGGTCGGAATCCCTCTGCATTGCAAACCAGGCTGAAAAAGAGGCATCCCCATCTCCTGCATCGAGTTTTAGAGTCAAAGAGGGGGAGAAGGTAACATCGGTGATTCCTGATTCCGGGATATTTGAATTAATGGTTACCGCTCCGTTTCCGGAAAAATCCGCCTGTGCAGATGCAGCTGCTGAAACAACTATACATAGAAACAAAACCAGATGTCTTTTCATGCTGCTGCCTACCTTATACTTTTGAGATACCCGGTGGTAAAGTACCGGTCCTTAATCTTTGAGCTGTCCGGTTCAAAGACCGTTGTAACAATCTCTGTCCGGGAGTCCTTTACATGGCTCACCATAACTGCCTTAAAAGGATAATTTATACCATGTACCATCCGGTAATCCGACAGTTTCATTGTTTTTGTATTGGCATTATCCTCATAGTAATCAACCTGCAGGTACCGGTAATCATCCTTTGCTATATATACAAGCAGCTTCCCATAAGGGGCATCAGAATCTTTTGCGTCCAGTTCCAGTTTGTAGCATGCCGTTCCCTCTATCTTCTCTTCCCCCTTCAAGACAGGAGTATACTTTTCGGCCAGACCCTGGCCGCTTTCCCCCATATCTGCATAGGAGAAGTCACTTCCTCCGGCGGAGTTCTTTTTTGCGGAGGAACTCAATTTCCGGACTCTCCCGGTGGATGCAAAGCGGACCCAAAGATCATTCTCAATCATGAGCATTGCCGTCCCCTTCATCCTTTGAGGCTCCTTGTAGATAGTAAGAGAATACGACTTCCCGTTTTTCTCCATAGTGTACCCTTCCATAACCTGTACAGGCTGCGCTTCGTTACCGCGGTAAACTGTCAAGCTGCTTATGCTGTACACCCTGCCTACTTTAAAGGCCTTGTCTGCTTTATCTACAATTTCTGCAGGGGTCAATGCAGAAAGGCAACTAAGCCCTGCAGCAGCAAGTAACGATAGTAAAAGAAATATTTTTTTCATACTGTAGTCTCCTTTATTTTTTTCTCCATGGATTGATACTCAGTTTCAGTTTTTCTACTGCAAGAACAAGAACTGCCGGATGCAGCAGGACAGAGTTAATAAACGCAATCGCCATGGCAAGCGAAAGAACAATACCGGTGCTCTTCATTGCCCTCATGGGAGATGGGATAAAGGAAGCAAATCCGATTATTGTCGTCAGCGAGGTAAGAAACAGAGCGGTACCTGTCTTTCCAATAACACGGTCCATGGATCCTTTCCCTTCAAGCAGATACCGGTGATTGATGTGTACGGCATCATCTATCCCTATACCGATGAGCAGCGGGACCGCAATAATGTTCACAAAATCAAACTTAATGCTGAAAATACCCATAACCCCGAAAAGGACGAGAAAGGATCCGGCAAGGGGGATCATTGTAAAGAGTGCCAGCTTGAGATTTTTGAAATCCAGAAGAATAATAAGGAAGATAACGATTACAGCCCCTATGGATGAACGGACACCATCCTCCCTGGCCATAGTGTTAAGAACATCACTGGCAAGTATCATCCCTGTAGCTTTATCTGTAACAGATGCAACCTGGGTTTTGTATATGTCCCTGAATTCTTCGTTCCACGGATTCTTGGTAGGAACAATGTTGACCAGGAAGGTGTTCCCGTCTGTAGAAACGTATGAATCCCTTATGGCTGGAGGAACCATAGAAACAGTTACCGGTTCAATAGAAGACATTTCTTTAAGCTTTTCGGAAAGAGATTTTTGTATCATCTTCTGAAGTTCTCCCAGATTTCCGGTATCTGTCCGGCCTGCTTCCAGTATCCCGCCGAGGGTATCGAATACGGAAACAGTTGTCTTTTCCCCTTCCAGGTTTCTTCCCGTTGCATTTGAAAGGACACCTGCCATTTTTTTCATATTCCCAAGCCAGGCGAGGTCGGAAAGTTCAAGGAAATTGTCTTCCAAACGGTATACTTCATCAAGCAGTAACTCAGGATTTACACGGCTGCTGTTCATACCAGCAATGGACAACTGTTGGATAAAATCCACAATCGCCGGAGTCCGTTCTTTAGCTTCCTCCTCAGTTGTCACATAGGGGGCTATTGATTCAACCCTTTTTACCGAGGAGAGCTTTTTCAATCTGGAATCCAGATCCTTAGTCTCCGGAATACTGCTGCTTAGTATAGACAGGCCGTCGGGAGCCATCCCGAACTCATCACTCATCTCATCCTGAAGTTTGATCGATTCCAGCCCCTTAGCTTCCATGTTCATTATATTTTGTTCTATCGCTACCTTCGTCGCGAATAATGAAAACCCTCCTATGACCAGCGTCATTACCAGGGCTATGGATAACGGGTTTTTAACCAGAAAGGAACCAAGCCCCGATACAGCGTGTGCATTAATCTTTACCTTTGCAAAAAGAGGGTGATCAACCTTACCTTTTTTCTCCAGGCGGTGATGTCTATAACTTAAAAGCGGGGGGATAAGCATTATCATGGCGGCAAGCTCACTCAAAATTCCGAATCCAGCAACAATACCCAGCTCGCTCACCATTTCTGTTTTAGAAAAACTCAGCATGAAAAACGCTGCAGCTGTAGTCAGAGCTCCAATGATTATTCCATTACCGCTCTTGCTTAAGGCGTGAAGCACTGCCTGGTTAAAGGCGGCCCCTTCCTCCTTTTCCTGAGTATAGGCTGTTAACAGGTGAATAGCATAGTCTATTCCCAGCCCGAGAAGGACAATCATATACATTGCCGTAACGATATTTAACCGGTGAATAATAAAACCGGTCCATCCGATTGTCCAGATAATACCGGTAATCAGCGGGATACCGGAAACAAGAGGAGCAGAAAACATACGGAAAGCAAATATCATAAGCAGCAGAATAAGAACAAGAGCGGTGGTGCTTGAAACAGCCAGACCCTTCTCGGATGTTTCCATTTCATCTCTGCCGACTGTTGTCAATCCGGTAAGACCGGCTTTCACTCCATATTCCGCAGCTGTCTCTTTTACCCCTTTTTCAAGTGTATTCACTCCCGGAGCGAGAAGATCAATGTTATTCATGGTGAAATTCGGTTCTATTATAAACAGCCCCATCCTGTTGTCATTGCTCAGCAGATAGGGATTACCGAATAGATATTTGTCGATAACAGCATCAGCCTGCTGTTGCGTTACTTTCTTTCCTGAAGCAGCCTGAGACATAAGACGAAGAAGGTCCTCCAGCCCGCTGAACTGGGAAAGTGCCAGCTCTTCGTCTTCGGAAAGCTTATCCCCGTTCCCAGAATAGACGGACTCAAAGTCGTTGTTGATATTTCTTAGCAGCCCGGTAAAACTCAGATCGCTGTAGATCTTTGAGAATCGATGTATATCCTCACTCTTGAGCAGCATAAGGCCGTGTTCTCTAAAAAGTGAAGTATCGGTTCTCCCTGCAGTCCGGGTTATGTAGCGGGAGTAAGGTTCTTTTTTGAATTTCTCCTGCAGTTCATCAATTACCGCCTTAACCTTTCTTTCTGCCTCTGCCTGATCTTCAATATTCCGGCCGTCTATCACGGCAATAACAGCAGAAGCCATTGGAAAGTTTTCAGTAATCACCTTGAGATCCTTCACATTCTTTTCTTTGGCTGGAAGTATTGAGTAATAGGTCATTTCTGTACGTACATGAGCTGCCCCGTAAAGCATTACCAGAGTTATTCCCAGTACCATTAAAAGGGCTTTCCCCCAATGTTTAATTGACCACTTTCCCCATGACTCAAGTAATCTATCAGTAAATCTCCGTCCTGCCATGTATCCTCCTCCTCACATACCAACCGTCGGTATGTGCAGTATTAAAAAAATTTACTTTTTTATCATCTTCAGAATGCTTTCTGCCATTTCAGTGCCTGCAGTTTTTATCTCAACAGATTTATTCAGTCCGGCAATAAGCATTGCTCCCTCAATCATGGAACTGAGCTGTAAAGAAAGGATGGTACAATCCAGATCGTCTTTAATATTGCCCCTGCTTTTAAATGCCCTTAATATGTCCTCGGTCTCGTTGCCTATTGCCTGGTATATTCCTGCAACCCTTATCTTTAGATCGGGGAACTTCTTTATCCCGACAGACATCAGATACAGAAAATTGAAGTAATCATTCAGAAGATCTATCTGAAACATTGCAGCAAGTACTGCAAAAAGCTCGTCAAATGAGAACAACCCGTATACAAATTCCTCGAGTGTACTATCAGGTTTGACCATCTCCATGGATATTCGCTCCAATCCATCCAGCATGTATACCAAACAGTCGTGAAAAAGCTCATCTTTGCTCTGAAAGTAGTGGTAGATCCCCCCCTTGGTAATCCCTATAGACTTTGCAATATTATTAAGGGAGGCTCCTTCGTAATCATTTTCAGTAAAGTACAAAAGGGCTTTTAAAAGAATCTTCTCTTTGGTATCAGACATACTCCCCCCGCACCTACCTACGGTAGGTATCTTTAGTATACTGCAGGGAAATCCATCTGTCAACATTCTTCCCATTTTTTTTACTTTATTATTGACAGTTATATGTCAATTTAATATATTACCAGTAAAGAGGTATTTATATTTTATGAGCACTAAAGAGTTACACAAAGAAGATCTACAGAAAAGATTCAAAATAAACGAAGAAAAATTCAACAAACTTGTCTCCGAAGGGATAATAGAAGATAAAGAATTATATTCGGAAGCTGATGCAGAGAGAATAAAGGTCCATAGAAAACAAAATCCCCTCTCCAGAGAGGATATTGAAAAGCGGTATAAAATTACCCGGGAGCAGTTCGAACTTTTAATTGAAAACAGAATTATCGAAGACAGACTGTTCTACAGCGAAACTGAGACGGAAGCACTGAAGTCCTTTATAAAACTTCGAAAACTCGGCTACAGTGATACGGCCTGTATAAAGGTTCTGAAAGAGATAGGACTTCCCGAAGATGAGGATTTGTTCGAAAACCCGGAGTATATCCAGCTGAAAGAGCTCGCAGAACAGACCGGTATCACCGAAAGAACAATCAAGTTCTATGAAAAATCATCCATCATCCTTAAACCGAAAGTGTACAAAAACAAACGGTTCTACAAGAGAGAGACCGCAGAAGAACTGGAACTGATACGTGACCTGCAGATGCTGGGGTACAAACTCAACTCAATCTCCTCGCTTCTGGCTCTGTACAGAGAGAAACGTTCCGAAGGGAAAAAGGAAATTGATGCACTTATATCAGAGCTGGAAGAAAAGAAACAACTTGCCGATTCAATAATCAAAAAGCTAAAGGGGTAATCCTGTGGAATATACAAAAACACTCTTTATAGGAGATTCAATTGTAAAGGGGATCGCCCCCGATAACGGCCGCTATAAGGTTCTGGATGACTCCTACTACAATAAATTCACCGAGGCAGTTTTTTCTCCAACCGAAAACAAAGGAAGATTTGGACTTACATCTGAAAAATTACTCAGAAATATCGAAAAACTAAGGAACAACGATGCAGATGTCATATTCTTTTCCATTGGAGGCAACGACTGTAACCTTAACTGGAAGGAAATATCGGAAAATCCTGAAAGCGAACACCTTCCTGTAGTCACCAAATCTGCTTTCGAAAGAAATTTGGTCGAAATATACAACTTTTTTAACGAAACCGGCACGAATGTTATTGCAATGAACTTCCCTCCCCTGCATGCAGAAAAATTCTTCACCTATCTATCGAAGGACCTAAACAGTCTAAACATTCTGAAATGGCTGGGTACTATCAGCAGGATCTATTACCATCACGAGGCGTATAACAGCATATTCGAATCGGTTACCCGAAGTTTCAATATTGACATGATTGACATCAGAAGCAGATTCCTGAGGGAAGACAACCTTGATAATCTTATCAGCATAGACGGTATGCATCCCTCAAAGGAAGGTCATGAACTGATATACAGGGAAATATCCAACCACCTTTTGTATACTGCTGTTCAGCTGCAGAAGGTACTCAATCTTCGTTCCCGGGAAAGAGTTCTCCGGTAATCCCCGGGGTTCCTGAATCCGGGAGTTCGGACACATCCCGCAGCTTCCGGTGGATTGTTCTTGACTTCCTTGATGCTGTATCAATAGTATTGGTAGCTTCCTGCAGCTTTTTCTTGGTTTTATCAAGAATATCGCCGAACTTCGAAAACTCGGTTTTTACTGCTCCGAGAACGGACCATACCTCACTGGAACGTTTTTCTATTGCCAGAGTTCTAAACCCCATCTGTAGGCTGTTCAAAAATGCACTCAAGGTGGTGGGACCGGAAATTACAATCCGGTACTCCCGCTGCAGGGTATCCACTATCCCCGGCATGCGGAGTACCTCTGCATACAGCCCCTCTACAGGCAGAAACAGGATGCCGAAATCTGTTGTTCCCGGAGGATCAAGGTACTTGGTACTGATATCCTTTGCCTCCTGCTTTATTCGGATAAGGATATTTTTCTTCGCATTCTCGATAGCTTCCATATCTCCGGCATCCTGAGCATCCACAAGTTTTTCGTAATCCTCTTTTGGAAACTTTGCATCAATAGGGAGCCAGACTGCATCGCTATCCTTACCGGGAAGTTTAATCGCAAACTCGACCCGGGCAGCTGAACCTTTTTTTGTCGCAACGTTAAGTGAAAACTGGTCAGGGGTAAGAATACTTTCCAGAATCGCCCCAAGCTGAACCTCTCCCCAGGTTCCCCTTGTTTTAATATTTGTTAAAACCTTTTTCAAATCCCCCACCCCGGTGGCGAGGGTCTGCATCTCTCCCAGTCCCTTATGAACCTCCTCCAGCCGCTCACTTACAAGCTTAAAAGAATCACCGAGCCGCTTTTCGAGGGTTTCATGAAGTTTTTCGTCCACCGTTTTTCTCATCTCTTCAAGCTTGCTGGAGTTGTCGTTCCGTATCAGTTCAAGCTTCTGTTCGATGGTGCCGGTAAGAACTCCAATCTTCTGCTCGAAACTGTCCAGCTGCTTTTTGGTAAGACTTGATATTTTTGCCGTTTCATTTATCATGGAACTCCTGAACATATCAAGGGAAGCAAGAATTTCCTTTCTGTTTTCCCGCTGAAGATTTCTGTTTTCTTCTCTGTTTTTGGAAAATTCATCCGGCATCCGGGACTCCAGTCTTTCAACATTCTGTTTAAGAAGTTCAGTGTCGCCGCCTCCCCCTTTTTTGGATAGAATCATAATTTGGAGTATAAGTATGAGTATCAGAAACAGCAGTACAGCTGCACCGAAAATTGTAACAAGAAAAAGGTTCATTGTAGCTCCTTAAATAACTTCGATACGTACCGAAGCAGTATACACATTTCCCGGGGAAAGAGTCAGTACTTCGTTGGAATTAAAAGAATTGGGTTTCGATGTAATCGGCTCTATGGCAACGGAGTCTTTTTGGGGAGGAACGTAGAGCTGGGTGTAGGGGAAGTTTTTCTGAAATATCTTTACCCGGTATGCGCTGTTGTCCAGAATGACAATACCATTCTCAGGAGAGGTAAAGGTGTGATCCAGGGGTTTCCCCTCAAG
>JANTFL010000084.1 GCA_024763455.1 Sediminispirochaeta sp.
TTGGAAAAAATATTCCCTTCACCGGAAGCTCCGGTGTATTCTTTACCCTGGAGTTGAGTTGTGTATCAGACATTTATAGGCCTTGAAATTCATATTCATCTGCTTACCGAGTCAAAGGTGTTTTGTTCCTGTCCTAACAAGTACGGGAGTGAACCAAATACAAATATTTGTCCCGTATGTACGGGGTATCCCGGTGTTTTGCCATCCCTGAATGAAGAGGCTGTTACAAAGTCTTACCAGGTATGTATGGCTCTTAACTGCCAGTTGAACGATACTGCGGTTTTTGAAAGGAAAAACTACTTTTACCCGGATATGCCCAAGAATTATCAGATAAGCCAGTTCGAGTTCCCCTTTGGTATACATGGTTATTTTGATGTTGATTTGGGAGAAGGGAATCTGAAACGGATTAGAATCCACGATGTGCATCTCGAAGAGGATGCGGGGAAGATGATACACTCCGGGAACCGTTCATACCTTGATTACAACAGGGCAGGGACACCGCTTTTGGAGATCGTTACCGAACCGGATCTTGAAAGCGGAGAAGAAGCTGAACTTTTTCTCCAGCAGTTCCGCCAAATGGTGCGGTATCTTGGGGTTACCGATGGAAATATGGAGGAGGGCAGTCTCCGCTGTGATGCCAACGTATCCATCAATGAAGCCGGAAAGGGACTTGGAACAAAGACGGAGGTTAAAAACCTTAATTCTTCCAGGTTTGTTCGCAAGGCGCTGGAATATGAAATACGGAGGCATAAAAAGGTATTGTCTTCCGGAGAAAAGATAATTCAGGAAACCAGGCTTTGGGATGAAGACCGCTCTGTAACGAGTTCTATGCGGACAAAGGAATCTTCCAACGATTACAGATACTTTCCTGAACCTGACCTTCCCCCTTACAGGCCCTCTGCTGAATTTTTGAAAGGAATAAAGGAATCTCTTATTGAACTGCCTCTGGACAGAAAAAAGAGATTATGTGAGGAATACGGCCTTTCAGGTCAGAATTTGGTGTTTATAACGGCAGAAAAGGAAACTGCGGATTTTTTTGAAGAAACAGTTTCCAAGGGTGCTCCTGCAAAGGAAACAGCCTCCTGGCTTGGGGGGGATGTACAAAAACAGGTCAACATAACCGGTACAGGACTTGAAGCTTCCTTTCTCACTCCTGAAAAGCTCAGTACCCTTATTATAATGGTCAAAGAGGGGAAGATTAGCCAGAACGCGGCAAAAAAAGTGCTTTCCGTGGTCTTCGACGAAGACAAAGATCCGCTGGCAGTGGTAAAAGATCTTGGTCTTGAGCAGGTTTCGGATACCGGAGAGCTTGAAAAGATAGTAGCCGATATAGTAGATTCAAATCCTAAGGTTGCTCAGGCTATCAGGGAAGGAGCCGGAAAACAGATCGGGTTTCTTATGGGACAGGTTATGAAAGCAACAGGAGGAAAAGCCAATCCCAAAGTTGCACAGGAATTGATAAAGAATATTATTTTAAAGCAGGAATAAACAGTGAAATTTAAAAGAACGCACAAATGCGGTGAATTGACAAAGAAGAATGCAGGAGAGACTGTTGTCTTAAGCGGCTGGGTTGAAAACTACCGGGATCACGGGGGAGTTGAGTTTATAGATCTGAACGACCGGTGGGGTCTTACTCAGGTTGTTTTTGATCCCGAAGTTTCAGGTGCTGCCCACAAGGATGCCCAGCATCTGCGGAGCCAGGACGTTATCTCCATAAAAGGGGAGGTAAGGCCCCGGCCGGAAGGTATGGCAAATTTAAATTTGGCTACCGGAGAAATTGAGGTCTACGTAACAGAGTTGGAAATACTGAACAAATCAAAAACTCCTCCCTTTGATGTAAACCACGCGGAGAATGTAAATCAGGAAACAAGACTTACCTACAGATATTTGGACCTGAGAAACAATGATCTGAGAAACAACATGATTTTCCGGAGTAAAGTGTCCCATGTGATCCGGAACTACTTTGTTGACAACGCTTTTGTAGAGGTTGAAACACCCGTATTAACAAAGGCTACCCCTGAGGGAGCCAGGGACTATCTGGTTCCCAGCAGGGTCAATGCTGGTAAATTTTATGCCCTGCCGCAGAGTCCCCAGCTGTTTAAACAGGCTTTAATGATCTCAGGTTTCGACCGGTACTTTCAAATAGCTAAATGTTTCCGGGATGAGGATCTTCGTGCGGACAGACAGCCTGAGTTTACACAGGTGGATGTTGAGATGTCTTTTGTTGATCAGGAAGATGTCATAGATACAATTGAAAAACTGTTTGCCGTTCTCATGAAAGAGTTCTTTGAGAAGAATCTTGAACTCCCGCTCCCCAGGATGACCTATGATCAGGCGATGCTGGAGTATGGTTCAGATGCTCCTGATCTGCGGTTTGGACTGAAAATAGTGGAGCTCAGCGATGTTTTCAAAGATTCCGGCTTTGGTGTATTCGCTAATGCTGTTAAAAACGGCGGATGCGTGCGGGCCATAAACCTGAAGGGTGCAGCACAGTTGCTCTCACGAAAAGACCTTGACGATATGACCCCTTTTGCCAAGAACTACCGGGCAAAGGGAGTTGCATGGATAAAAATGGGTGAAAACGGACCGCAGTCTCCAATTGTAAAGTTCTTCAAGGAAGATGAGGCAAAAGCCCTTTACGAAAAGATGAACGCAGAGACTGGTGATGTTCTTATCTTTGTAGCGGACAGCGAATCTGTAGTACGCCAAAGTCTTGGCGCTTTGAGGGACTATTTCGGAAAGAAACTTAATTTAATAGACGAGGATGAGCTTAATTTTTCATGGGTTGTGGATTTCCCCATGTTCGAAAAGGATCAGGATGGAAATCCGACCCCAACGCATCATCCGTTTACCGCTCCGAAACCGGAGGATGCTCATTTGCTGGATACAGACCTGTTTGCCGTAAAATCAAACGCCTACGACATTGTTCTTAACGGGTCGGAGATCGGCGGCGGCAGTATAAGAATACATGATAATGCAATGCAGAAAAAAATATTTTCCATACTCGGTATTGGAGAAGAGGAAGCAAAGGAGAAATTCGGGTTTCTCCTTGATGCCCTTCAGTTCGGGGCACCGCCTCATGGAGGGCTTGCCCTGGGATTAGACCGGATTATTATGCTGTTCCTTAAAACAGAGTCGATCAGGGACGTTATTGCCTTTCCCAAAACTCAAAAAGCCACCTGCCTGATGACGGATGCTCCCGGAAGTGTTGATAAAGAGCAGCTTGAAGAGTTGTCCATCGATGTCATTACGGTAGATGATTAACGGAGTTGTTTTTGATGTAGACGGGGTTCTGTTTGATACAGAACCCCTTCATGTGAGAGCGTGGCACGAGATTGGCGACAAATACGGTTTTCATTTTGCAGATAACTTTTTTAATCAGTGGATCGGCCGGCCGTGTGCTGAATTGGTGGAGGTTATTCAAAAAAAGGAACATCCCGGGGTGAGCAGTGAGCAGCTCCTGTCTGAAAAAGAGATCATCTTCACGCGCCTCCTTGAATTGGAAGATTATCTTGTCCCGGGTGTAGAAGAAACCTTACGGCTGTTAAACCAAAAGTTTCCTCTTACTTGGGCAACCACCAGCAGCAGAGTATCGGTGGAGATTATGTTTCATCGGGCGGGGATACTGCATTACTTTAAAAACGGAATATGTTTCGAGGATGTAGAAAAACGGAAACCTGATCCGGAGCCATACCTTAAAGCTTCTGCGGTGCTGGGCATTGAGCCTTCATTCTGTGCCGGGGTAGATGATTCTCCTTCCGGTACGCTTTCTGCGCAGAAAGCAGGGCTTTTTACGGTGGGGATCTGCTCCTTTTTTAAAAAGGAGGATCTTCCTTCAGCACATATCCATTTTAATTCCACCCGGAAAGCGATGCAGTGGCTTTTGTCTAATTGATATTCATGCTGAAAAAGAAACTATCTCTGTAAAAATCATATCCTCCAAACAAACTTACTCCCCCGCTTCCTCGAGTCTTTTTAATACGCCAACATGTGCAAATGCCCGGGCTGACCCTCCGGATAGATTCAATGCCCATAATGGATGTTTCTTTGCCGTTGTACGGAGCCGTTTCTGTGTATAGTCAAGACCTACAAAAACAGGAATGTCCCGAAGGAACAAAGGTTCTGCACTTTTCTTGTAATCAATAGCCTCCCCGGAAAGAGGGGAGAAACAGATACAACCTATTACGAGTGTAATCAGTAACATCCTTGGCATTTTTACGTCATCCCTTATACTTTTTTAATCAGCCTGTCTACGGCAATAATAAAAGCCCCGGCCAGTAGAAACAGCACTGCAAGTACGGTAATCGAGAATATGAGTCCAGTCCATCCAAGACTTTCTTTGTTAAGAAAGAAGTAGCGGTACTTCCCGGTACTGAGTCCTTCAGCTACTCCATACATACAGTATAAAGCAGGATAGGGAAGCACTGTGTAGAGCCGGGTGAAAGAAACTGGCTCCTTTTGCGGGGTAAACCAGTACCAGAAAAGAAACAGAACTGTTGTAAGACCGTGTTCGGCATTCATCACGATACCGCGTATTCCTGGTACAGGAGTACTGCTTCTTAAGAGTGTTTGAAATACCAATGCGGTGATGGTAATTGAAGCTGCTGCCGCCATTTCCCATCTTCTTGGTATATTTATGCCGTATAGTTTAAGAACAACCACCAAAAGGATTATACTATTGGTCTGAATGGTAAAGAATCCTAAAAGTTTTACCTTCCCTATAACTCCCGGGGTTATTAAAAATGTGTAGCTCAATGAAAAAACAGCGGTAAATACAAGGATGAATGATAAGATGTTGTAGAATCGGGGTTTCACGCAAGACTCCTCTTTTGCTTGATTCAGATTATAGTGTCATAACCGGAGAAAAAAAACAATGAACAGTATAACGTAATTAAAAACTTGAACACCATTTTGAGGCGTGGTACACTTTACGCATGAAGGAAAAAGTGAATTCAGAGCTTGAAATTTTACGATTGCTCATTGAATACTCAAAAGATTGGCAGATGTACCTCTCTCCTGAGGGGGAAATCCAGTATCTTTCTCCCGGTGTGACGGCGGTTACCGGCTATTCTATTGCTGAATTTATGGAAGATCCGGGATTAATAGAAAAAATAGTTTACAGCGAGGACCGCAGAATCTACGATCTTATGACATATGAATGTTCTACTTCCAGGGAAAATGCTCAAAAAGATATTAGGATTATAGCCAAAGACGGCAGTCTCCAATGGACACAGCAACACTGGAATCCTGTTATCAGCAGTGACGGAAATCTGCTTGGGACAGTTGTACTCATCAAGGATATTACAGCTTCTAAAGAGGACCTGGAAAAACTTTCCCTCTATAGTGAAATTGTGGAACAGTCAACTGAAGCCGTTACCGTCATGGACAGAACAGGAAACATAGAATACTGTAATGCTGCTTTACTGGAGATTACGGGATTTACTCTTTCTGAATTAAAGGAAATAAGTGTGTCTGCTTTCTTAAAAGATCCTGGTACTGAGGAGCGGTATACCCATCTTCGTTCTGCTCTCGGTGAGGGAAAAGTCTGGAGGGGACAGGACAAGTTTGAACGGAAAGACGGCACCTTCTATTATCTTGATTCAGTTGTTTTTCCCCTTAAAAATGATACCGGACAAATTACCAATTTTGTAAAGATCTCACGGGATATTACAAACCTGAAACGTATCGAGGATGAACTCAGGGAGAGTGAAGCAAAAAACAAGGCTATTTTGAATTTGCAGCCTGATTTGATATTTATTATGGATCAGGAAAAAAGATTCTGTGACTATTTTATCAGTGATACAAGAGATCTTGCTTTCTCGCCTGATGAATTCCTGGGAAAACGAATGCAGGATATTTTCCCTCGGGATATGGTTGAAAGGTTTAACAAACATTACGAAAAGGCCGTTTCTACCGGAGAAATCGTGTCATATGAGTACACACTGTACCATAGGGACAGACTGCAGTACTTTGAAGCCCGAATTATCCCTTTTGGTGAGGATAAAATAATGTCGATAGTACGGAACGTTACAGAGAAAAGAGAGCAGGAACAAGAACTCATTAAGTTAAAGAAACTTGAGTCTGTCGGTGTGTTGGCAGGGGGCATAGCTCATGATTTTAATAATGTCCTGGCAGGTGCTGCCGGTAATATAGAGCTTGCCTCAATGGAGCTGGATCCCGGTCATTCTGCTTCCAGCTATCTGGAACGTGCACGAAAGGGGCTTCTGCGAGCCTCATCACTGACCAAACAGCTCCTCACCTTTGCAAAGGGTGGAGACCCGGTTATTGCAGTGTACGACTTAAATGAAATCCTGCAGGAAAGTGTTCTGTTTAATTTAGCAGGGAGCAGTGTAAAGCCTGTTTTTACCCTGGCAAAAAATCTATGGCTGGTTAAAGCTGATAAAGGACAGATTGAGCAGGTATTCGGCAATCTTACCCTGAATGCGAAACAGGCAATGCCTGAGGGGGGTCAGCTTTATGTTAATGCTTCCAACTCCCCCCAATTACCCGCTCTGCTGAATAAAACGGAAAAAAGCAAAGGCAGATTTGTTAAAATTGTTTTCAAGGATGAAGGAGAGGGAATCCCGGTACAAAACCTGGAAAATGTTTTTGATCCTTACTTCAGCACAAAAAAGGAAGGGAACGGACTGGGGCTTGCAACTGCATACAGCATCGTCAAAAAGCACGGTGGGATTATAAAAGCAGATTCTTCTCCCGGTGGAGGGGCTATATTTACCCTGTACCTGCCGGCAGAGGTTTCTTCAGAAAATGGGCATAGTGAATCGGATAAAAAAGAGGACTCAATACTGGAAGGTCTGAAAATTCTGATAATGGATGATGAAGACTATGTTCGTAAGGTTTTATCTTCGATGCTCTCAGTGATGGGAATGAGTACCGATGCCGCAGTAAACGGCAGTGATACCCTCGAACTCTACAAAAAAGCCATGGAGCAGGGACAACCGTACGATGCGGTTATTATGGATCTAACTATACCCGGAGGGATGGGGGGAAAGGAAACCCTTGAGAATCTGTTGGTTCTGGATCCGGATGTTAAAGCAGTGGTTACAAGCGGTTATTCGAATGACCCTGTTCTGGCTAACTATATCGATTTCGGTTTTAAGGGCTGTATGGCTAAACCCTTTACCCTGGATTCATTGAAAAGTGTACTCATCTCTCTTTTTAAGGAGGCTGTATGAAACATCCGGAATTCTTTGATGCTGTAGAACGAATCATTCTACAGGACGAACTTTCTGACTTTCTCGGTGTATTTGAGAATGGAATTATGGAGATATCATACCTTGATATTGTAAAAAGTGCCGGGCACAGCTGTCCGACTATTGCAGGTGCTTATCTCATGACTTTAAAAGGGCTGCAGGCACTGTATGGAAATGAAATCCCTCAGCGGGGCGGAATAAGGGTAGAGTTCGGGGAAGGTGAAGATGCAGAGGTTACCGGTGTTATTGCAAATGCTGTTGAAAATATTACCGGGGCTACTGCTGTACGGGGGTTCAAAGGGATCGGAGGAAGGTTTGTACGGCATTCTCTTATGAAGTTTAATTCCGCTATTGATTCCAGCCTTAGATTAACCAGGGTTGATAATAATTTAAGTGCGGATGTGTACTATGCTCCCGGCAGATTTCCCGGTGATCCGCGTATTCAACAACTCATGCCTCTTGTATTACAAAACAGTGCATCCAGTGCAGATAAGAATCTTTTTGGATATCTTTGGCAGGAACGTGTAAAGGAGATTTTCGACCATGCTGACGAGGTTATTACTATCCGTCTTCACCAGTAAAAACGGAGAGAGAAGACATCACGTCTTCTGCTCTGAAGACCTCAATGTTAACAATGCCTGAAAAACTGTCAAGGAGAGGGAAGAAGGTCCGGAGCCATTTACTGTCTCTTTGGAGAGGGAAGTGATCTGTTTCCTTAACAACATCGTGTAAATGTATCTCTTTTATCCTGTTTCTAAATTTGCTGTAGTAAAAGGATGGTGAATGCCCCCGTAGCAGTGCATGACCCGTGTCAAGGCATAAGGGCCATTCCGTATTTTTTATGAACCAGGGATGATTACGCCCGGTAAGATTTTCCAGAAGAAAACGGTTCCCATAAGAATTCCTCAAAGAATCTATCCATGCTGCAAACTCTTGTTCCTTTCCTATTTCCGGAGGGTGGAGAATCCAGTGTTTGGTAATCGGAGATGTTTTTTCCAGCAGATCGACATGTTCAGGGAGAAACGGATCGGGAAGATGAACAGTAAAAGTTAATCTTCCATCATAACTTTGGATAAAAGCCTCTTCCGGAGCAAGAAGTTTGCGGGTTTCTTCGTCAAAAATAAAAAAAAGAAGCTCCACGTTTGAAATATCCGGCATTTCACTATCTATGTATTCTATGTTTTCCCGCCAAGTTCCCGGAATTACGTATGAGGGGCACGAAAGATTTACAGCCATTTCTTTTTTCGAAAGAAAAAAATAAGACCTGCTACAATCAGCACCATAATAGTAATCACCAGTGGATATCCCCATTTCCAGGAAAGCTCAGGCATGTATTTAAAATTCATTCCATACAGACCTGTAATAAACGTAAGGGGGATAAAAATCGTTGAAATCACCGTAAGTACTTTCATTATTTCATTCATTCGGTTGCTAACACTGGACAAGTAAATGTCCAGCATACCGGAAAGTGAATCCCGGTAGGTTTCCACTGTATCAATGATCTGTATAGCATGATCGTATATATCGCGGATATATTCATGAGTCGAGGGAAAAATGAGCGGAGATTCTGAACGTTCAAAGTTTGTAAGCAGCTCCCGGAGAGGCCAGACAGAACGGCGGATGAATAGCACTTTCCGTTTCAGTGTATGAATTTTATGGAGTGCCGCTTTTGTCGGGTTTAGAAGGAGCACATCCTCAAGGCTTTCTACCTCTTCTCCAAAGGTTTCCAGAATAACGAAATAGTTGTCAATAATTATATCAATGAGACTGTAGGCAAGAAAATCAGAACCACGTGCATTTATACGGAATTTCTTTGCCCGGATCCGTTCCCTGATCGGATTAAATACATCACCCGCTTTTTCCTGAAAGGTAATAACATATCCTTTTCCCATGATGATACTCAGCTGTTCGGCTAATACTTTCCCCTTTTCCAGACGGAACATTCGGAGGACAAAAAAAATATATTCATCAAATTCTTCCATTTTTGGGCGCTGCCCAACCCGCTTTATGTCTTCAATAATAAGAGGATGGATATTAAAAAGGGATCCGACACTGTCAACAATTTTTTCATCTTCGATACTTTCAATATCAATCCATGTTACCGACTCGGCATCTTTAAACGGTATACATTCCTCAATTGATGAAACATGTGTATCCTGAATGGTGGCAGTAGAATAGTCTATAATGTGTATCATATAAAAAGTATACAGCATTTCATCGATTAGTGCCATCCTGGTGGAAAATATCTTGCCGGTAGGCGATAAAAAGTTTACTATACGGGATACTTATAGGTGGAGACAAGAATGAATCTGAAAGAGATAATTATTCCTGAACATTGTATATTCCTTAAAAGCAGAACAAAAACTGAAGCCCTTTTGGAGCTGATTGACCTTATAAAAAGCAGCGGAGAAATTTCTGATATCGAGGACTTGAAAAAGGAAATCTTTTTTAGGGAACAGCTCATGAGTACTGGTATAGGGCAGGGGATCGGGATCCCCCATGTGCGGTTCGAAGGGGTGCAGCACCCCCTGATTCTTACAGGAGTCAGCCCTGAAGGTATTGATGACTACGGCTCCATGGATAAGAACCCTGTACAGCTTGTGTTTATGTTCATAGTCGGTAAAGACAGGCATAAGGAATATCTTCGTCTACTCTCTCTTGTTTCCTCCAGGGTGAAAGACGAAAACTTCCGAAGGAAACTGATACACGCTGCCGACAACAGTGAAATTGCCAGACTACTCACTGACGGTGATGCATCATGAGCCATTTTGCTGCAGAGTTTATAAATATTTTTAATCATATTGATCTAAATGTAATCCTTTTACTGGGTATTATTGTTTTTTTCGGAACCATGGGGGGGCGTCTTTTCCAGGTTCTTAAAATTCCGCAGGTTGTCGGTTACATAACGGTAGGAATTATTCTTGGTTTATCAGGTATCCGTTTTATTAATGTTTCGATTCTGGAATCGTTACAGCCCTTTAACGCATTTGCACTTGGATTGATCGGGTTTATGATTGGAGGAGAGCTTAAAATCGGGACTCTCCGCAGGTATGGAAAACAGTTTACCTATATACTGCTTATGGAATCTTTGGGAGCTTTTATTTTTGTAAGCATTTTTGTTTCATTTCTCGGATATCTCTTATACGGGAATCTGCCTTTTGCTGTTTCCCTGGGGCTGCTCATGGGGGCTATTTCCTCTGCTACAGCTCCGGCTGCAACAACCGATGTACTCTGGGAAAATAAAACGAAAGGACCGCTTACCACTACTGTGCTTGGAATCGTTGCCATGGATGACGGGGTTGCTCTCCTTCTGTTCGCTTTTGCTTCGAGTATTGCCTCAAGCCTTCTGGGAAAAACAGATGCCGGAGTTGTCCTAAGTATTATGCGGTT
>JANTFL010000085.1 GCA_024763455.1 Sediminispirochaeta sp.
AAAAGAAGAATCGCCCGTACTTCCGGAACCATTACAGATTCTAACGGAACAGTGTACGCCGAGGGAAAGGCCAGATTTATCAGAGCTGATTAACTGTCAGAATCTTACCCCGAGGGATAATCCGTACATATATCCCCAATCGGTACCTTCCAGCTCTGCTCCCCCTTCAATGCTTACGCAAAGTTTAAAAGGTGACTGCCATTCAGCTCCCGCAAGGTAGGTTGTAATAACCCCAAAGCCGTCCTGATAGTACAGCTGTGCCGAGACTTTTCCGTAAACATCCAGAAATGAATCAAAAGCATACCCCTTTACAAACAGGTCTATTCCATGCGCCTGAACCGGGTGTCTTCCATCTACATAGACGTACCCCCCGCCGATGGACAAATGACTGATAACCCCGTACTCATAATTAACAGCTACTTGAGCAATGGAATCCTCAGTATTCTTGCCCGTAACAAGGCCGGCTGATACAGCAGAACGTCCTGCTCTAACCGGTGAATCATTTGAAAAAGCAAATGCAGTAATCAGAAGAAAAATAAACAAGATTAAAGTTATTCTTTTCATAATACCGCTCCTTTACCTTAATTATATCTCAAAAAGAGAGAAATGTCCTGCAATCTTTAAACTCCCCTTCAGGATTGACAATACTGCCGTTTTATGCTACTTTCTGCCTCAGCGACGGGCTGTAGCGCAGGGGTTTAGCGTACATGTCTGGGGGACATGGGGTCGGTGGTTCAAATCCACTCAGCCCGAAATACAAGCACCTGGTCGGGATTATCCTGACCGGGTGTTTTTTTATGCCCTGTGCACATATGGTTAGAAACGGAGTTCCAGAACGAATACCTGAAGCGCAAAACGACACGAGGTCATTTTAGGAACCCAGGCGGGTTGGAGAGAGCTGGCACGGGGTCAGAAAGTTTTGTACTACGGATTATCGCTCCAGGGAATTGTCTGATTTATGTCTGCTGCAAGTGCATCCATCTTTGCATCATCATGATACAGAAGTTTTGCACTGCTTACCCGCACCGTAGTACCCTCTTTTGTAAATCTGAATGCCTTATGATGACCTGCCGGGGAATCGAATTGTTTTTCGCCGCCGGAAAGGGAAAGTTCGCCATTACAGGTACAAACATAGGTATTCTGAGGATCTTCTACTTTAATATAAAACACAGTTCCCCGTATCCCCGCTGCAGCAGAAGGGGTAACAATAGTAAATTTTCTGTCTGTACCTATTATTTTTTTTAATTTATCAAAGACAGAAGCTATTGCACCTTTATCCAGGGTAATACGGTACTTCCCCCAGTCAATTGATGCTATGGTGTTCTCTTCCAGAGTAAAAACATTGCCTGTATTAAACACAACCTCGCAGAAAGCACCCGGACCTGTTTGAATTTTATCACCCGTCTTTACAGAAGCTCCTTCTACTGCAGGGTTCCCGTTGAGAAGCACATCACCGGCAAGATAGGTTACGGCCCCGTTCACCGGAACAGAAGCAGTTTCAGATGTTCCATTCCCTGATACAAGAAATACCACAGCACATAAAAATAAAAACAGAATACTCAATCTTTTCATGGATCAAGTATATCATGAAAAGTCCTTATTCGGAATACTATATTTTTATAATTCTGTTTAAAGGATGTACTACGCTCCCCGGACTTCCCGGATAGAGTGTTTTCTGAAAAATCCTGTTTTATTTTCTCCAGTGTGTTATATTACAAAATAGCTAATATTTAAAGGAGATCCAATGCAAAGAAAAATTACAGGCATATTAATGTTAATTCTGTTTTTATTTGCTGCTGCACCTGCGATGATTATGGCTGTTGACAGAGCAGACTATGACTCAGGGTTGGAAAAATATAAGCAAAACCAGAACGAAGAGGCATTAGCTCTTTTTCAGAGATTTATTTCACAATTTCCGGATTCTGTAAAAACTGATGATGCGCAGTGGTACATTGGACGCATCTATATCCGTTTAAACCAGGAAGATAAAGCAGAAATGATGTTTAAGGAGGTTCTGCTCAATAAAAACAGCAACCGCTTCGAAGAAGCCTCCTATGATCTTGGTAAAATTCTCTATTACAGGAAACAGTACTCAGAAGTAATAGATTTGTTAAGATTCATTGATACGACCGAGGAGCTCAATTCCTATCATCTTAAAGGTCTGGAACTCTCCGCCAGGGCATGGTATAGACTGGCTTTCAGGGAAAAACTGGATTATAACGAAAAAGCATCTGCAGAAATGTTTTTAGAGTCTCTGAAACGCTACAAGAGGCTTGAGCCGATTATTACAGATAAAACGGTTGTAAGCCGTGTACAATTTGCCATGGGAGAAATATATTCCCATTTAGCAGATATTACCTACGATTCTGTTCAGTATACGGCCTACCAAAATAAAGCTTTAAAATATTTAACATCTTCTCTCCCAATGGTTTCCGACTTCTACAGAGAAAAAGCAGAGAAAATGGTGAGGGATTTGGAGCTTAACAGAAAAGTAAGGGTTACCGGGCGTTTAAGGGCATTTGGGGGAGCTGACAATCTTTCTGATGGTACTTACGGTTCCGATATCTATGCCAAAGGCACCCTGCTCATTCCAGCCTCCGCCAGGAATATAGTTTCCCTGGATGTAAGCTATAAACATGACAGCTTTGATTTTGTTGCATCAAATTTTGATCCACTTAAAACAGGGGACGGACGTTTGGTGCAGTATTCAGACACGTTTGGGATTAATTTTGCCTGGAAAAAGGGCACTAGACGTACTGTTTACAACAAGCTTACTGTTTCTTCAGATTACCAGATTGCCGAAGATACAAGGGATAACTATCTTAGTGCTGGGGTATCAGACGCCGGTTCTTATCGGTTAAATTATCTCTGGCGCTTTGGATGGGACTCCAGCACTGAATGGAGGACCTACCCCAACTATTTAGTCAGCGGCAGAAAACTGGATTATGTCAGCGGCACTCTCGATCCCTCCATAAAATATTACGGTCTCGGCTGGGCGGATATTTCATTCATATACGGGTTGGAACTGAAACAGTATCTTGATTCAAAGTACGATACCACAAATCCTGCTGTTGCCTCTGCGAAAGATAAACGCTACCTGTATAACAGCGGTGAGCTGGTTTTTGATTTTCAGTTCAGCAGAATATATAAACCTTCAATTTCCTATAAGGTAAAATATCTTAAAACCTATAACTATGATTACTGGGTAAGCGGATCTCCTGCCGACCGGTTTGTAGAGGGATACTATGATTACCTTTCCCATTCCGTGACTTTTGATAACAACCTTAAATTCAACAATAAATTCAAAATATCTTTAGGGTCAGAGTTTATTTTTACAAACTTTATCAACTATCCGGCACGGGATGCATCAAAAACTTTTATCGATGAGATACGGTCTGATACGGCTGTTAAGCTTGATCTTGGAGCAAATTATCTATTCTGGACAACACCCGGAGGGACAGAGCTTGAAGGAAGACTGTCCGGATGGTGGGATTATAAAACTTCAAATATGACATACAACACAACCTTTGTTACCAACTACAGTTTTGGCGGAATTATGCTCGGGATGTCAGTAAGGATGCCATGACCAACAGAAAAAGGGTTGTAAATATTTCGATAATTGTGCTCCTGGGTCTTATGTCCCTGATTATAGGATTAAAGCTGAAATTTTTCAGTTATACCTTTGACTCAATTATTCCAAGATCAGGGTACCAGGTGCACACGTGGATGACCTTTACCGGAAACGGGGACGATCTGCTCGTTAAAACCTATCTTCCCATCAGCGGGAAGAGACAGACTGTATCCAATGAGCGGATAAGTTCCCCGGATCTGGAGTTCCGCAGGAATGTAACAAGTCTCCACAGCTCCGGAGAATGGACCAGATACAAAGCGGAAGGACCCTTCAGGATTGATTTGTACTACGATGTTAAAATAAAGCCTATCGAATACAGCATCAATCCAAAGCTTACCATAGCCCCGAACACAGATCCCTCCCTGGATGTCTATCTAAAGGGAACAGATGTAATCCAGATACACGATCCTTTTATCAAGAATCTTGCTGCAGAACTGGCAGGGGATGATATATATCTGTTAAGCGTTTTAAAAAAGTTCTATGACTACGTTTATGCCATGGGCTCCCGCCCCTTCAAGGGTACAACCGACGCTGTAACAGCGGCAAAACTGGGTGAAGCAAGCTGTAACGGAAAGAGCCGTTTGTTTATTTCCTTTACCAGGCAAATGGGGATCCCTTCCAGGCTGGTAGGAGGAATGATACTGAACAACGGCAGCAAGAAAACCAGTCATCAGTGGACTGAAGTCTATATAGCCGGACACTGGGTCCCCTTTGATACCCTGAACGGCCATTTTGCAGAACTTCCGGGGAATTATCTGAGTCTCTATAAGGGGGATGAAGCATTATTCCGTCATTCAAGGAACATTGCATTTGACTACCGGTTTAACATTAAGAAAATAAATGTTTCCAACGACCGCCTTACCACCTATCTTGGAGAGAGAACCTTTAATATTTACAATATCTTCTCCTCAATTTTTAAGATCAATATCTCCTTTGGGGTCCTCCAGTTTCTCCTGGTAATCCCCCTGGGAGTTCTGGTCGTTACAATATTCAGGAATGTAGTCGGTCTCAACACCTTCGGCACCTTTCTCCCTGCATTAATGGCCATGGCCATACAGAACCTCGGCCTGCTGCCCGGGTTGTTTATCTTCTCCTTTGTTATCATTATCACAGTGCTGGTACGTATACCCCTGGAAAAACTGGGGCTTCTCCATACCCCGAAACTTGCCATTATGATGGTAGTTGTCATTTCCTCTCTGCTACTACTCTCAATACTATCCAACATGCTCTTTACGGAGATAATCCCCTCTCTCAATTCGGCACTCCTGTTCCCTATCGCTATTCTGACAATTACATCTGAGCGGTTTGCCTTGACCCTGAGTGAGGAAGGACTGCAAAAGACCTCCATGATTATGATTCAGACACTGGTTGTAATGTCATTCTGTTATTTTGTAATCAGTTCCATTGTTATTAAAGCTTTAATGATATCTTTTCCGGAAATTCTTCTGGCTGTAATTGCCATGAATCTCTGGCTGGGGAGCTGGACAGGTATTCGTATTGTTGAACTGATACGGTTCAGAAGCCTGTACTTTGAGAGATTTAAATGAAATCAGGCAGTAAAGGGCTGGAATCAATAATTGGAATAAATAAACGGAATCTGGATATTATTTCAGCCCATAACAAAAGGGAATACTTTCCCATAGTAGATGATAAGATTCAAACGAAAGAATACCTTGCAAGAGGACCGGTTCCCCATCCGGAAACGGTATGTATCATACACAATTTTTTTGAAATGGAAGATTCTATGGAACTGCTCCTTAGTCTGGAGACCTTCGTGGTTAAGCCGTCCCGGGGCAGAGCAGGAGGGGGTATTCTCCTCCTGGAAAAAAAGGATTCAGAAAACTGGAACACCCCCTCAGGAAGGACTGTCAGCAGAGAGGAACTTCTGAAGCATTTCGGGGATATCCTCTTCGGAGTTTTTTCCTTCGGGCTTTCAGGTGACTCTGTATTGGTGGAACAAAGGGTGTTTCCTCATAAAGTATTTAAAGAAATATATCCGCGAGGTGTCGCTGACATCCGGTTTATAACCTTTAAAAAGAAACCCGTTATGGCAATGCTCAGGATTCCTACAGATCAGTCTGACGGCAAGGCGAATCTTCATCAGGGTGCCATTGGGGTTCCTGTTGATATTCGAACAGGGGTTACCGGCGGTGCAATGATCAGAGGGAAACAAGCTGACTTCCACCCCGACAGCGGGAAAAAGCTTGCAGGTAACAAAATCCCTTTTTGGGAGTCTATTACACAACTCGCTGTCAGGGCGTCCGAATTAATCCCTCTTGGATACCTGGGAATTGATTTTGTCATTGATGAAACCCTCGGCCCTTTGGTTTTAGAACTTAATGCACGACCAGGACTGCAGATACAGGTAATAAACAACAGGGGACTCGGCCCCTTGATAAACAGGATAGATAATGAATTTTAAACTCCTTAAAGATTTATGGAACTATACCGCTCTTCCTATAGTACTGTTTTTGGCGGTAATAATAGCTTTAGCATCGTATCTGCAGGTAAAGGCTGTCAGGATTCAATCTCAACCCATTGCTGTAGAGATTTCTGGAGATAATCCGGGACCGGCAGATGGTCCGGTTATTGCAGAAGAGGTACCCGAACAGTCAACTGCATTGTTGAGCACCAATGATCCCTGGTTTGAAATTAAGGATCTGATTGAAAGTGGTAAACATAAAGAAGCTGAAGGTCTTATTAAAGATTTTGAGAAAAACGATAAGCTGAAAAGCAGCAATACATTCCAGCTTATCAAGGTACAGCTGCTGGTCAAGATGGATGAGATAGATAAAGCATTGAATATCCTTGAATCCCTGGATCCAAAAGCAGGGAAAGGGAATCAAATCCAGTTTTATAAAGGCCTTATCCTGAACAGACTGGGTGATAAAAAGGGGGCAATCGAAGCCTATAAGTCGGCTCTCGAGTTTGAACCAAACTATTATGAAGCTGCTCTTAATCTGGGATCTATATACCTTTCCGCTGGAAGAACCGATCAGGCTGTTTCTATTCTGGATTCTGCCGTTAAAATGGCCGGCGGCAAAAGAAGGTCAAAAACACTTACGCTGCTTGGGAAGGCATACAATCAGGCCGGTTTGTACAACAAGGGAGAATCTGCATTGCTTGAGGCCATTAATCTTGCTCCTGGAGATTTAACATCCAGGAATGTGCTCGGCAGCCTCTATATCAATGCCGGACAGACAGAGAAAGCAGTTACTATTTACAATGAAATTCTTCTTCTTGATGAATACTACGGGAATGCATACAAAGGACTGGCCGGAATAAAAGTGCAGGCAGGTAAAATTTCTGACGCTGAAGTTCTTCTCGAAAAAGCACTCAGAGTAATCCCCTATTATGATGAAGGCAGAAGGATGCTTGCAGATATATTCTTTAAAAGCGGGCGTACTGCAGAGGCCAGGAAACAACTATTCTGGATTCTTGAAAACGGTAAAGATATAAGCGGGGCTTCCTTTCAATTAGGACAGATCTACTATGCAGAGAAGGATTATAACAAAGCCGGAGACTATTATGAAAAGTCCTATTCTGAATCGAATAATACACACCTGGAAGCTTTAAATAATCTTGCTTTGGCATTAAAAGCCCAGGATAAGATCGATGAAGCGGAAACGGTTCTTATAAAGGCAATAGAAGCCGATGTAACCTACAGCAGTGCCTACTATAATCTGGGCCTTATCTATCTGGATAAGGATGAACCTCAACTGGCTCTAAACTCTTTTAAGAAGGTAACTGAACTCAATCCTCTTCATGAACAAGCCTGGTATAACATAGGCTTTATTCACAGCCAGAGAGGTGCTGTCAAGGCGGCACAATCCGCCTACGAAAAAACACTTACTATCAATCCGGACAACGTAAAAGCACGTCTGAATCTTGCAGTCCAGTACAAAAAGGACGGGAAACTGGAGCTGGCTGAAAAACAGTATAATCTTGTGCTTTCCATCAATCCCTCCTATGCAAGTGCCTGGTACAATCTTGCACTTCTTCTTAAGCAGAAGAATGATTTTGAATCAGCTGAAAAAGCTTACTGGAAAGCTGTAGATCTTGATCCTGAAAATGCAAAGTACAGATCCGGGCTTTCCCTGCTCTATTCAATTCAGGGGCAGGGTACCGAATCCGCTGCGATACTGAAAGAAGCCCTGGATATTACACCGAATGATGAGTACCTCCGCTACAAGCTGGCAAAACAGCTGGAGAAAAACGGTGATATAAATGAAGCTGTACAACAGTATAAAAAACTGCTTACCCTGAATGAGAATTATACGAAGGGATGGCTGGGCCTGGCCTCCATTCAAATGGAGCGGAAAAACTTTACAGATGCTTTGGCCTCATACAAAAACGTAATAGAGACAGATCCTGATGATGCCTACACAAAATATTTGATCGGGAAGACTCTATATGCCATGAAAAACTACAGTGAAGCTGTAAGCTACTACAAAGAGGCTTTGAAAACGATTACGGACAACAGCTGGATCTGGTACCATCTGGGTAAAGCTCAGCAGCAAATGGGGAACAGCAGAGAAGCAGATATCTCATTCAATAAATCCATTGCTATAAATCCACGGATGGGAAAGTATATCGTTAATAAACTTGAATACACCGAGGACTCTCTGGAATTATTGGAATCCATGATTCAGGATGATCCCGGGAATTACAGCCTTTATATACAGATTGCCCAGATCTACTACAGAAATGGGGAGAATCAAAAAGCGTTAGAAGCACTTCAGCGTGTCGTTAACCTCAATCCAAAGGATCCTGAAGTATGGATACTTCTGGCGGAAACTGCAATGAAGGGGGATGATACTCTTTTGGCGGAAACTGCATTCAGAAATGCAAGAAAACTTAATCCTGCAGACGGTAATATCAGCTTTGCCCTGGCTCTCCTTATACAGCACAGAGGAGATACTATTGAGGCAATAAAGGAATTACACTCCGCACTGCTCCTTATGGATGATAAACTCCCAGGCTTAGTAAAACTGGGACAACTCTACTATGAGATCCGTGATTATGCAGGCGCAGTTGACAATTTACAGAAAGCGGCAGAGCTCAGTCCCCTTGACGGCCTAATACTCTATGATCTAGGGAAGGCGTACTACAGAAATAAGCAGTACAGAGATGCTCTAAAAGTCTTTAAGAAAAGCACCGGGCTCCGCGGCGACTACGCCTGGGGATATATCTGGCTGGGAAGGACCTATTCAAGACTAAATAACTACAATGAAGCAGAGCAGCAATTCCGCAAATCTATTGAGGTAGAACCCAACTTTATTCAGAGTTACATAGGTTTGGGAGATCTTGCCGTTAAAACAGGTAATACCGGGGGAGCAATCGGCTTTTACCAAAAGGCATTGGAAATAGACCCCCTACACGCATCAACAAGAAGAAAACTCGATAAACTCGGGGGCTAATTACCGGTAAATTATAACGGATGTTTGCTGTTTCAATTCCCTGTAAAGGGATCCCCGGTGGGGACTGACACTCTACGGCGATTCTGATAGTATTGGCTCATATGAAATATAATTTTCTTGTAGTCTGCCTGAACCCGACGATTCAAAAAACCATTATTTTGCCTGAATTAAAAGAAAATGAAGTTAACAGATCATCTGATTACAGAACAGATGCATCAGGGAAAGGGGTCAATACAGCCAGAATTTTAACACAGCTTGGTGCTGCTGCCGTGCACCTGACACAATCAGGGGATAGAGGTGATTATTTCCGCAAACTGACTTTGAACGATAACCTTGCTTTGGTAACAGCTCCCAATACCTCATATATACGGACCTGTACAACACTGATAAACAGGCAAAAAAATACCGTTACCGAAATTGTTGAAGAGTCTCCTGCGGTAGACAGTGGAACTGAAGAAAAGATTTTAGATCTCTATGAAGAACTGCTACTGCATACAGAAAATATAATTATTGCAGGATCAAAAGCCGCAGGATTAACCGATGCGGTTTTCCCCACAATGGTAAAATTGGCAAAAGCTTCAGGGAAAACGGTGATTCTTGATTTCCGGGGGAAAGATCTGCTGAATTCCATACCGAATAAACCGGATCTCATAAAAATCAACTTTCCAGAATTCGTTTCAACCTTTTTCCCTGGTTATTCGATTGGGGAACATGAAGAAAATCTTGAATTAAAAGAACGTGTAAAAGAAAAAATGAAAGAATTATTAAGTTTATACGGTATCAAAACCGTTCTGACACGGGGTGCAATGCCGGTTCTCTTTATCAGTGAGGAATCTGTTATTCAGGAAGTAAGCATTCGTCCTGTAAAAGTGATAAACACTATAGGCAGTGGAGATGCAGTCACGGCAGGTACCGCTTTTAAACTTAATCAGGGGAAAAGTCTGGAAGAAGCAGTCAAATTCGGCATTGAATGCGGGGCAAAAAATGCTGCACTCCCAAGACCTGGTGTAATAAAGTAAGCATTACTCTTCCCACCGGATGAGAAAGAGATCTCTGTTGTCACCCGGGTTGCGGACACCGTTAACAGTAAAGGAGGAATCCCCTGTCAGGTATAACCCGGAAGAATCCGCAGTCAGTCCGCCGGCAAAGTCAAACCCGCCGGTTCCATGCTGAATTGTCCACAGGAATTTACCGTCTAAACTTAACTTTGAAAGCCATACATCGCTGTAGCCGCTTTTTTTGTTCCCCCGGAACTGTCCGGATGTAGACCCGGCAGCATAAACGGCTGAATTTTTGACAGCAACACCAGTTGCCTGGTCGTTTGCGTAGGTTCCGATTAAAACAGTCCACTCTTTAACACCATCAGGGCTGAATTTACTCAGGAAAGCATCATCCAGCTTAATTCTTTTATT
>JANTFL010000086.1 GCA_024763455.1 Sediminispirochaeta sp.
TTTTGCAAAAGCAATCTTTGTCATTCTCAGGTTTTCGGGACCTGCGTTTTCTATCTCCAGTTCCCCTCTGGTCACGGCGGTGAGCCCGATGTAGGAGCCTACCTCCATGAAATCGGGTCCAATCGAGAACTCGGCTCCTCCCAGTTTTTTAACTCCGTCAATGTAGAGTATATTTGAGCCGATTCCCGTTATCTTTGCGCCCATTGTGTTCAGCATGTTACAAAGATCCTGAACGTGAGGTTCGCTTGCAGCGTTCATTATCACTGTATGGCCGGAAGCGATAACTGCGGCCATAATTGCGTTTTCTGTTGCCGTTACCGATGCTTCATCAAGGAATATATCGGCACCTACCAGTTTGTTTGCATTAATTCTGAACAGTCCGTCTATTTCTATTTGGGCTCCCAGAGCACTGAAAGCAAGAAAATGGCTGTCCAGGCGCCTTCTTCCTATAACATCGCCTCCCGGCGGAGGAAGTATAACCTTCCCTGTTCTGGCCAGCAGAGGACCGGCAAAAAGGATTGAAGCCCGTATGCTTTTTGCATGTTTTGTCGGGATCTCAGATGTTTTAAGATCCTGTACTTTGAATTTGTAAGATCCATGGGATAGTTTCTTTACTTCCACACCCAGTTCTTTCAGTACCTGAAACATAACGTGAACATCTTCGATCTCAGGAAGATTCTTCAGTACAACAGGCTCATCGGTCAGAAGGGTTGCTGCAATACAGGGAAGTGCCGCATTTTTATTTCCGCTGGCGGTTATCTTTCCTTTTAAAGGGAACCCGCCTTCAATACTGTAGGATGACATCGAAAGAACTGTACCTTATTCTCTTCCCCTTTTCAAGCGTTTTAGTTCAAAATAAAGTAAAACTGCTTATTCCCAAAGGGGTTGGGATTCATAGCGATCTTTACCGTTCTAATTGTGGTTGTTCCATCGGAACAGTCAAAACGGACTACAAAATCAATTATTTTTTCTTTCACGGAAAAGGGGTTTTCGAAAATCCGGGGGAAAAACACAGAACGGAAGTCAGTACAGCCAGGGAGGGCATCCTCACCTTGATCAGGAAGAAAGATTCTTTTGAATATGTTGAAAAATTCAATATTTGATTCTTCAACAGCCCTGGAATCTTTTTCTGATAACCTGTTCTTAAAGAAGACTTCCCATTCACCGTTCATGATCTCATTGGATGAGTCTTTAAGGAATTTATTCAGGTTCCTTACCACATTGGTCGCTGCTTTTTCACGGTATTCTCTGCCGTTCCACTTATACCAGGTCATGTAGGTTTCGTATCCTGTTCCCTCTTCAAGACCATTGCGCCATTCTATGATATCTATAAAACTGTCGTTGTCTATATCTACAAATTCGTAGGATACAGAGGTATCCTTTTCTGTACTGAAGAAAGAAAAACGGTTATAGCTTGAAAAAAGTATCCACTCTTCATCAATACCTCTTTCCGAAAGAAAGCGGATTTTAAGACCGAAGGGATATGGGGAGTTTTTCTTTATAAAAAGAGGGGAAATTGAGTCCAGGATCAATCGTGAACCGATCGGTATCCTGTACATGGAAATCATTCTGCTGTTTATCTGGAGAAATACTGACAAGAAATAATCTACCATAACGGTATCTTTATTTGCGAGACGTGAAATATCGGAAAGACTCTGAAAGTCTCCGCTCAATCCGTTCTGCTTTTTAATCACCAGAAAAAAGGCATCATTATATCCGTTTCTGTCCAGGTCATGGTAAATAATCTTTATATGTCCGTCTTTCTTTACAACAGGGAGAAAAGAGTCCGGGATAGTATTCAGGATCTGATTTTCCATCTCTGCTGCGGTAAGCTGAGGAGGCCGGTTTTCCTTTTCAGGGGTCTTTACCGGCTCAGCCTTCACTTCCGGTGCAGTGTCGTGAGCATCATTTTGCTGAACCTGTGGAGAAACGGCTGGTTCTGAAACAGGTTTATACTGAATTTCAGGGACAGTGGTACAGGAGAACAGTACTAAAATTAAAAAAAAACTGTTTAGGAGTTTCATGTTTCAGCAGGAAGTGTAGCAGGAAAAAGAATATTTTTCCAATACTTTCAGTGACAATCTGCATTAAAAACCGGCAGTTTCATTCTATGTATGGTCTTCCCTTCAAAATCGCCGATAAGGGTGAAGTAGTCCAAAAGCCCCGGAGGAATATCGGTGTAAATTCTGTTGGTAAGGTACAGGTTCCCTCTTTCTGCATACTGCGACCCTAAATGGAAGATGTAATTAACCGAATCAGACACGATACTACCGGTATTCCCGCTGATTTGGTATTGGGTAGATCCTATATCAAGAGCAATCTTGTAGGAGAGAATGGTTTTGAATGGATAAACCTCTGCGCTGATTATTAATCGGTTAAGAATAAGTTTGAAAGCTTCAATAACAACAGGTGTTGCAGATCCTGCGTAGGGGAACAGTACCAAGGCTCCATAATTAGTTTTCATCCATATTCTTCCATTCAGGGGTTTAATAACGGTCTGCAGATGTTTGTAAAAGTAATTCATAACGGTATCAATATGTTCTTTCCCCGAGTTGGAAATCCACTCCTGTACAATATCAATTTCTATGAACATGAAGATAAACGAATAACTGTTGCCTGCCTTTATTAAATCCCAGTTACGTCCCGACAATTCAGCCGCTTCTATTTTGTTAACAGGAAGATTTTTTCCTTCTTCTTCAATGGGGTCCATAGCGTAAAAAGTGACAGCATTTTTCACTCGGTTTACGGTTATTGAATCCTTGATAAAGAAACCGGAGATGTAGTCAGAGGCCCCCTTATGGAATAAGGATGCAGGATCATCTATCCTGTTATCCGGATCGATAATTCCGTAGTCAAATTTTCTCTGCCGTGTAATAAATGCTAAAGCCCGGGATCTTTCACCGGCGCTGAAACTGCTGATATCAATGTATGCAAAGAATTGATCGTTGTTTTTTGAAAGGATCTTTCTGTAGTTTGAAGGGTTATACACTATTAAAGAAAACGTCCGGGAACGTTTCAGCTTGTTAAAAAAAGTAAGGACTTTCCTGTTTTTTGAGAAGAGGTATATCGTAGTCATTTTTCCCACCGGAGTGTATAGTGAAAGTATTTCGCGTTGGCAGGTTTTTTAAGTTCAGCAAACTGATCAGCAATAAATCCGTCAAGCATCATTTTGACCGGGAGGCTTATACAGATTGAATTTTTTACAGAGTATTTCTTCTCCATTTCCTGAATAACATTCAGCGGTTCTTCCTGTATAAGCTTGTTCCTGTTTCCCGTATACTCAATATCGCCTGAATGAATTGAAATTCTAAAATTCAGATGTTCCTTCAGGGAGCAGATTGTCCTGTTGTATAAAAACATATCGTTCAGAATTTCCATTGATGAAAGAACTGCATCCTGGTACTTTTTCCCCAGGAAAAAAGCAGCTACTCCGCCGTCTCCTTCCCAGTTCCAGAGCCTTCCGTTTCTCTTTTCGCATATATTCTGAACGATAAAGCTGAACTCTGTATAGGTTTGCTCTACTGTCTCTTTAGGATATTTCTTCACGATACTGGTATTGCCTATTATATCAATTCCCAGGAATACCAGGGTGTAGGTTTCTCCCTCTCTGAGTGTTCCCCAGTTAAGCGTTTTCCGGACTTTGGGGTTTTCAACAAAGATTCGGTTTTCATGATCATAGATATATCCCTGCTCATAGATTTCCCTGATTATCTCATTAAGGTAGGGGAGATGGAGTTTTTTACTCATGAGTCCCTCTTCCCTCAATGTTATAAGAAGTTCGATAAACTGAATGAACATATCCCGTTCAACTATGTCCTGAACAATGGCATCTGCTGCATCCCGGTTTGGGATAGCAAAGCTCTTGGGGAATCCAGTTTGTTTGTATATATCATAATCAGGAATAATTCTGCGCACAACATGTGACATTGTACGCACATCCATCCCTTCAGAAAGAGTTTTAGAGAAAAACGTTTTAATTGACCGTGAAATATTCATACTTTCATTTTAATTAATGAACTTTTATTGTACTATGTCAAGGATAATATGGATACAGTTAAAAAAATCATAAAAAGCGGTATAGGTGATAACGGAACCTACTTTGTTTTCCCTTCAGAGATAAATGCGGTTTTCTGGAGAAGAAAAAGTCTGGAGCTCACGGGAGTGAAAGCTGTTCTGTCCCGCCGGTTCATAAGCTGGGATACCTTTAAAGAGCAGCACTTTTCCCTCAATCAGAATGGAGTTCCGGTTAACAGGATTATACGGAATCTGTTTATCATTGATCTTCTTGAAGAAAACAGGGAGAAGGGTGATGTTTTCAGATATATTATTCCGCCTGTACATGCTGGGAACTCCCCAGTATTCAGGAAAATGATCCTTTCCATCCTTCCCAAACTGCCTCCGCTCCTTAAAAAGATCTCCGGTAATGATGTTTCTCTCCCGGAGGAATTTAAAATGGATTACAGAAAGCTATACCAGAGGTATACCGGATTTTTGGAGCAGAGAGGACTCTTTGAACCAGGCTGGATGAGGCCGGATATTTCGGGACTGAAGGATACCTACTATGTATTCTTCCCTGAGGTCATAGAGGATTTCAGAGAGTTTTCCGAGGATTTAAAGAAAATCAGCGGGATTAAAACAGTCGCCATGGACTCAGAGGCTTCCGGAAGGCTCCTACGGTTTTCCAATTCCAAGATAGAGCTGAAATGGGTATTGAGCAGTATCGACCGTTTACTTACAAAGGGTGTCCCAATCGATGATATAGCAATAACACTTCCTGATATGGATACCTGGAGGGGTAAACTTGAATCTGCGGCATCGCTGCGGTCTATACCGCTGGCAGTACGTGAAGGGAAACCGATTCTGGACTTTCCCGGAGCCTCATTTTTCAGGGACATGGAATCCTGCAGCAGCTGTAGATTCTGTGCATCATCAATGAAACAGCTTCTTCTAAACGGGGCAGTCCCGTGGAAAGAAAAAGACCTTTCTCTGAGACTGGTGCTGTTTGGTGTGGACAATTTCTGCCAGGTGAATTTTTTAAAGAATGGTAAAATCCATGATCTCTGGCTGGAGAGGCTGTCGCTTTCCAGAGAAACGGACCTCATGGATTATTATACCAGACTGAAGAACGGTATAGAACGGGTTACCGGAGCTGGATCTTTTGAAGCCCTGCGGGGTGAAATCCAAAGGTTCACCGGTCAGTTTATCAATACCGCTGAATGGGAGGATACTTCCCTGCTTAAAGAGTTCCAGTTTGCCCTTGATGCCTTAATTGAAGCAGGTGATGCGTATAACAAGTGCGGAGAGTTAAAAGTACCCTCTCCCTTTAAGGTGTGGCTCTCCATTCTTGAGGAAAAAATATACGTTCCAAGAACTGCAGAAAGAGGGATCTCGGTGTATCCTTACAGAGTCAGCGGAGGAATTGAATCAAAGTGGCACTTTATTCCCGGATTTTCTGAAAGAGTTTCCACTGTTTTAAAGGAGGACTTCCCCTTCTTACGAGAGGATCAAAAACTGCAGATAACTGACGATGTTCTGGATTTTTCACATTCCTTTATCTCTCTTTATTTAAAATCAGGGGAGAATGTCTTTTTTTCGATGAGCGGAGAGTCTTTCACCGGAGTAGAAATTCCCCCGGCTTTTTTTGTAAGCAGTGATTCTGTAGAAAATATAACCACAGCTGTAGATGAAACTATGGATCTCTTTGACCGAGAGTATATGTATTGGAAGGGAGAAACAGAAAATCTGGAATCTATCCTTCCGGTTATGAGATCCGGGTTTAATAATGCCTATCACAGTATACTGAGATTGAAGAGGTCGGATTATACCAGGGTTCCGGTTACTCATTCCCCCCTGAATGATGAAATTCTGAAGTGTATGTACCGGGACGGTGATGTGTTACAGGTAAGTTCAACTTTTCTTGATACCTTCTATACCTGTCCCTATATGTTTTTCCTGCACTATGCTCTTGGCATTGAAAACAGGGAGTATGTAACCGGGTATCAGGATAATTTTACTTACGGAGGGATAATCCATGATTGCTTTAAGGAACTTTTTTTATTAATTGAAAAGGAGACGGGGACCTTTGATCCTGATAAGGCAGAGCACTATATAAACGCTCTTGAAGGGATAGTGACCACGGTGTTTGAGGACTACCGGAAGCGGGGGCTTTCATTTTTTGAACCGGTATGGGAAGAATCGCAGCAGTCTGTTCTGAAGCATTTAAAGAATTTTATACTTCTTGAAGGGGCAGAGCATCCAGGTTATTCACTCGAAGCTGCGGAGAAGGAGTTTGTGTTCTCAATGCCGGCGGAAAAGCTTCTCCTGAAGGGGAGGATTGACCGGATTTCACGGTCCGGAGATTTCCGCTCTCTTGTGGACTATAAGAAAAGTTATACGCCCTCTGTTTCCAGCCTCGCACCCAAGGATGGTATGCCGGCATCATTTCAGCTTTACTTCTACATCCTCCTCGCTGAGGGAGGGGGCGAAAAGATTAACTCCGCTTCCTACTATAATGTCAGCAAAGAAAAATATGTGAAGCTATTTGATGAGAGCAGCGGTAAGAAGGGGATGAGCCGGGAAGACAAAGGAGTCGATACAAGGATAGAGGAGATGATCGATCTTGTTAAATCAATGAAGAATCGGATAGATGCCGGTGATTTTTCTGCTGGAAACTGTGATTCCTGTGAATTCAGAAACATTTGCCGGACCCGGTTTGCGGTGAGGTGAAAATGAATGCTTTGAAACTTGATAATAACCAGCGTGAGGCTGTTAACTGTGACCGTAATGTTGTGGTCTCTGCCGGAGCAGGTTCGGGTAAGACCACAGTTCTTTCAAAGAGATATCTCCGTCTTATCAGAGAAGGAAACGCCACGGTAGAGAGCATTCTCACCCTTACCTTTACCCGGAAGGCTGCTGCAGAGATGTATGAGCGGATCTACAGCGATATGCTCCTTAATAAGGATAACCCTGTTGTTGCAGAGCAGGCAGCACGGTTTGAAAAGGCACGGATTTCAACTCTGGACAGTTTCTCTGCAGAGATTGTACGCAGCGGTGCGCACCGGTACGGGATTCCTGCAGAATTTACTACTGATAACAAAGAAGTAAAGTCTCTGGCAGAGCGGTCTGCTCTTGATTTTATTCTCCGGAGACAGGGTAACAAGTTCCTTAAAGAGTATATTTCCCTTCATGGTTTCGAGAACATACTTACGAATCTTTTTATTTCCGCGGCTGTTGATCACTTTACCATAGGAGATCCGGTGGATTTCAATAAAATTTACCTTCTTCAGAAGAACAAGCTTGAGGAAGTTTTAGCAGAAAAATCGGCAGCCGTTGATGCACTGAAAAATAGAATCGCTGCTATGCCCCCCGGAAAGGGAAAGTCCTTTAACGAGAATATTAGAATTTGTAACGAAACGCCCTCACTTGATGGGGTCAAGGAACCGGAAGAGCTGGAGAAGATTCTCTCTTTATTGAATCTGAATTTAAAAGCGGGCAGCAGTGCAGATGCAGAAATACAGAAAACCCTTGTCAGGGAATTGAGGGAGGAGCAGAGACTGCTTGTGACTGCTGTGAGTTCCTTAAAAAGTCTTCCCCTTATCAAGGGAGTCTTCATGCTGCTTGAGGATTATCAGAAGGAATTCCTGGACCAGAAGCGGAGACAGGGACTTCTCTCTTTTCAGGATGTTGCTGTGTTGTCGGTAAAGATTCTTCTCGAGGATACAGATCTGAGAAGATTCTACAAGAATCAGTTCACCCATATCATGATTGATGAGTTTCAGGATAACAATCTTCTACAGAAGGAACTGCTCTTTCTTCTTGCCGAGAAAAAGGGGCAGGAAGCTCAATCAATTCCGGAGGCAGCAGACCTGGAGGAAGAGAAGCTGTTCTTTGTAGGGGATGAAAAACAATCAATATACAGTTTCAGAGGTGCGGATGTCTCTGTGTTTAAGAAACTGAAGGATGAGATTGTGTCTGCAGGGGGTACGTTCATATCCCTCAACAGGAATTACCGAAGTGAACCTTCACTGATAGACTTTTTTAACAGCTTCTTTCTCACGGTATTTGAAAAAGCTGATGCGCCCTATGAAGCAGTTTTTGAATCTCTGGAAACCCGGGATCCTGCAGAGGGGATAACGCCTCAGCTGGAATTTCACTATAAACCCTATGAAGAGGAACGGGCTCCTGAGATTCTGGATTCCACCGAGACTGAGGCCTACCATACTGCTCTGACAATCCGCAGTATTGTGGAAAACGGTAAGCTCATGATTCCCGGGGAAGAGGGATCTCCCCGTCCTGCCGGTTACAGTGACATTGCGCTCTTGATGCGATCAACTGTTAAACAGATTATGTACGAGAAGTACTTCAGGAAATTAAATATTCCATTTACTGTTGATAGTGTCAGGGCGCTTTTTATGGAAGCCCCAGTTAATGATCTTTACAATTTCCTGCAGCTTCTGGTCTATCCTGATGACAGGAGTGCGTACGCAGCTCTTCTCAGATCACCCTTCCTTAATCTGAACGATGATGTTTCAACCTTTATCCTCATGAGAAAGGAATCTGCATTTGCTCTGCCGGAGGAAATGTACAACGATATTTTCCCCGAAAAGGATGACCTGGAACGGTATCTGAAGGGTAAACACCTTTATCATCGTTTAATGGGGCTGAGAGACCGGGTCCCCAAGAGCAGCCTTATCCGTATTCTGTGGTACGAGAGCGGTTACCGCTACCTTTTAATGAAGAACAGACTTTATGAGGGGTATCTTGAGTACTATGATTATCTGGAGGAATTGGCAGACCGGTCAGACGCTGCCGGAGAAAACCTTGCTGTGTTTCTCGATTTTATCCGGAGTAATCTGGGGAAGTATGAAAAAATTGAAGATTTGGAGATCCTGAAAGAGCAGACCAGGGGAGTGCGGTTTATGACTGTGCATAAGTCCAAGGGGCTGGAGTTTCCTGTCGTTATTGTCGCTGACACCGGCAGTGCGGGGAGGGGGGGAGAAGAGAAAAAACCCTATTTCTTTTCTGAAGAGTTCGGAATATCACTGAAAGCCGGGGGAGAAGGAAAGAGCAGTGAAAACTACTTCTACACCATTGCAAAATCGGAGAATATGAACAAGCTGATTGCAGAGGTGAAAAGAGTTCTCTATGTAGCTATGACAAGAGCAAAGACCCATCTCTTTCTTTTTGGTGTACAGGGGAAAAATGGGAGGAATACTGACACTGACACCGGTAAACGAACACTGCTGACTATAATTGACAGAAGTATCCCTGAAGATCACGGTATAGGAAAGAAAATAATTCCCGATTACAAAGAGGAAGATGTTTCAGCAGAAAACGCAGGGGGAAGCATGATAAACCCTGATAAAATACTGAATCTATACGAAGGATTACCTCTTGTCCAGAGAGATATCTCACGGAACTCTTTTTCTGCAACAGAACTGGAAGCAGTATCCGGGTATTCATCGGCAAGTTTTCATGAAAAGATTCTTCCTGCTATCAGCTCTGACCGCATTATTAAAAAGAATGAACTTGAACGTGCTTTTGGAACCTTCTGTCACAAGGTTATAGAGTCCAGAATAAAGAAAAGAGATTTTGATCCGGCAGGATACATCCCCTTCAGCGGATTGACTGCTGGTGAACGTTCTATACTGTACAGTGATGCAGAGAAATTTGCTTCTCATTTCATTACATCCTCTTTTGCGGATCCGTTGCTGAAAACTGCTGAAATAGAATCAGAGATTTCTGTATTGTTTGAATATGATCAAAAGGGGAAAAAAGTATATATTAACGGCCAGGCGGATCTGGTCGCTGTTTTAGAGGATGAAATCATTATTGTAGACTTCAAGACCGATCAGCGGATGAAACCTATCGAATATACTGAGCAGATGTACATCTACCGCAAAGCACTGTCCGAAATTTATTCAAAACCAGCCCGAAGTTATCTCTTTTATCTCCGCAGCGGCGAGGAAATAGAAATTTCTGATATAATTTCGGAATTTATTTTATAAATTTTACCATATCTCTTGCAATAATAAAAACAGTCACTATTCTTAAGTATACAATGATCAGTATTGTGAATATTGATGATGACAAAAAGTGGCAGAGTATTCTGCGTTTCTCATTTTCAGGCTACAGTATCATTCCTTCCTACAGCGGCAGGTCCGGCATTAACATTGTACGGCATAGGAATCCGGATGTTGTTCTTCTTAATAAAAGTATAAATGATATGCAGTACAAAGAGGTCCTGAGAAAACTGAAAGAAATTCCGGGGTCTCCTCCTGTTATCGTGATTGGAGAGTATGAGAAGCCCCAGGATGTCATAGCATCAATAAGGAACGG
>JANTFL010000087.1 GCA_024763455.1 Sediminispirochaeta sp.
TGTACCGTTATCTGTAACGGCAAAGTCCTGATGGAGGATAACCGACTTCTTACCATCGATGAGAAAGAACTTCTAAAGAAAGTATCCGAAATCGGGAAGAGGCTGAGGGAGGATACTGCCTCACAGTAGCGGATTACATTCTTTTTATTCTGTTAAAAAGCGTGTAGCCGAAGCCGATTTATCAACTATTTGAGAATTATTCTCAAATAAAGTTATTTATTCGCAAAACAAGTACCTATTTGGAAATTATTGTGTATTCCGTATATAATTAGGATTTGTACTTGGTGATCCGAATAATAAATGAATGTTTTTCTTGCGGAATTTCAAATATTGGGTTATGCTTATGCAATCCATACAAAGAGGAGTATATATGAAAAACAGGAAATTACTTGTCGCCATGGTGGCGCTTCTGGCTGTGACCATGCTGTTTTTTGCCGGTTGTGCAAAAAAGGAACAGGTTATCAAGATCGGATTTAATATCCCGATGACCGGAGATATCCCAAAGGTCGGAGAAGCATCCAAGTTTGCTGCTGAAATGATGAAAGAGGATATCAACTCTGCCGGCGGCCTTGAAATCGGCGGGAAGAAGTACAAAGTAGAGTTCGTTTACGAAGATAATGAGTCCAAGGCTGAATCTGCTGTTGCTGTTGCGCTGAAACTGATCGAGCAGGACAAGGTTATTGGTATTATCGGACCCAACTCATCCAAGCAGGCAATTCCAGGCGGAGAGGTTGCAAATGATAATAGAACGCCCATGATTTCCCCCTGGTCGACGAACCCTGCGACGACACTGAACAGGCCGTACGTTTTCAGAGCTGCATTTCTTGATCCGTTTCAGGGTCCTGTAGCTGCAAAATTCGGGACAGAGCAGTTTGGAGCAAAAACAGCTGCTGTGCTTTATAATCTCGACAATGATTATTCCAAGGGACTGGCTGAATATTTTACTGCTGCGTTCGAAAAACTTCACGGCAAAGGTTCTGTTGTAGCATATGAAAGTTTTGGACAGAAAGATCAGGATTATTCTGTTCAGTTAACAAAAATTATTGCTTCAAAACCTGATTTTATCTTTATGCCGATATACTACAACAAGGTAGCCCTTGCTCTTCCTCAGGCTATTGATCTGGGCTGGAAGGGAAATGTTCTTGGTTCCGACTCATGGGGTTCAGCAGAACTTGTGACCCTGGCAGGCGATTCTGTTAAGGGCAAATATTTTATTACTCACTATGCTGCTGCCGGAGCAAAAGGGAAGACAAAGGAATTTATCGACAGGTATAATGCTGCGTATGGCTATATCCCCGATGATGTAGGTGCTTTGTCATGGGACGCTCTTGGTGTAATGGTAACCGGACTTAAGGGAATGAAAGAAATTACCGGTGATATCCAGAAAGACAGAACTGCACTCATGGAATCAATAAAAGCAATTAAATCTTATCCCGGTATAACGGGAACCATGAAATTTGATGAAAATGGTGATCCTATAAAGGAAGCTGTTATTGTTAAGGTAAGCGATGACGGCCAGTTTGTGTTCCAGAAAGGTGTTGCTCCGTAATTTCGAGAGTATGATTTGAAATTTGTTTCTATAATCGGTTTCAGTTTTCTGGAACCGATTTATTTTGACTGTTAAGAGTTAAAAAGAGTTAAGGAGCTGAAATAATGTTTACGTCTTTGTTGCAGAATGTGATAAATGCTCTCCAGTGGGGGAGTTTTTATTCCATGATAGCCCTTGGGTACTGTTTGGTGTACGGTGTGCTGAGGCTAATAAACTTTGCCCATGGTGACATATTTATGGTTGCCGCCTACCTCGGGTTTATATTTATTACTTTTCTTTTTAAGTATGTTTTTGCAGGGGGTGCTGTTTCCGGGTGGCTGGTTCTTGCGATAACCCTTCCTGTTGTAATGTTTTTTACTTCCCTTCTCGGTGTTTTTATTGAGAGAGTTGCGTACAGACCTCTTCGGGAAAAGGGTGCACATCGGCTGTATGTAGTCATTACCGCTTTGATGGTAGGCCTTGTTCTTGAAAATGGGAATTTAGCGCTTTTCGGAGCATCCTCCAGGAAGTTCCCGGCGATCATCCAGCGTTCAGTTCTTTCATTCGGAGGATTGCATATAACAAACCTGAAAGTGCTTGTAATTATAGCTGCTCTGGTAACCTTTGCATTTCTTCAGATGGTTGTTAACCGGACGAAAATCGGCATGGCCATGAGGGCTATTTCATACGATAAATTCGCAATACCTTTAATGGGAATCCCTGTAAACAAGGTTATTGTATTTACCTTTATTCTTGGTTCTTCTCTTGCAGCTGTAGCCGGTGTTTTATTCGGAATGTCCTACCCGGTTCTTGATCCCTATATGGGTATGATCATTGGATGGAAAGCATTTATTGCGGCTGTTGTAGGAGGGATTGGTGATATCAAGGGAGCATTCCTGGGCGGATTCCTTCTTGGATTTATTGAAATACTTATTGTGTCTTTCTTCTCTTCGAATTTGAAAGATCTTATAGCCTTCTTGATTCTCCTGATAATCCTGGTAATTAAACCGACAGGATTCTACGGTGTGGCCAAGAGTACTAAAATATAGGGAGTATCAGATGGAAAAAATAAGACAAAATTTATTTATTGTCAGTTTAGGTGCAGGAGTACTTGTTATTCTGCTCCTTGCTGCCACCGGTGCGATTGACCTCTATGTGCAGACTTTTATCATGTTTATGGGGGTAAATATTATCTTTGCCACCAGTTTGTCAATTGTAAACGGCTATATGGGCGAGTTTTCCTGCGGGCATGCGGGATTTATGGCTGTAGGAGCCTATGTTGCCTCAGTCTTGACAGTAATAATGTTTACACCTAATAAGCTTACTGGAGTGCCTCTGCTTCCACCCTCACTTTCTATTGTATTGTTTCCTGTAATAATTTTAATCGGCGGCGTAGTCGCAGCTTTTGCAGGGCTTCTTGTCGCAATCCCGTCCTTTAAAACAAGGGATGATTATCTTGCCATTATTACCATAGCGGTTAATTTTATTATCGTTACTTTGATTAATAATATGGCTGTTATCGGCGGTTCAAGAGGATTTATGGGGATGAGGAAAGTTATCTATACTATGACTGACGTATTTCAATTCCCCTATATGCTTTTCTGGGTAATCACGTTTGCCATATTTACTGTGTTTATCATCCGGCGTTTTGTATCTTCTATTTACGGAAAGGGAATTATTGCCATTAAGCAGGATGAGGTTGCTGCGGAAATCATGAGCATCGATACAAACAAAATGAAACTTGTTGCTTTTATGCTGTCATCCGGTCTTGCCGGGGTCGCAGGAGGATTGTTTGCCCATGTTATCGGTTATGTTAATCCAGGGTCTTTTTCAATACTAAAGTCTACTGAGGCCCTTGTTATGGTATACATGGCTGGTATGGGTTCTTTAGGGGGATCAGTTATATCTGCAATTCTTTTTACCCTCCTTCTGGAACTCCTCAGACCTTTTCAGATTTTGAAATGGGTTATCATACCATTACTGCTTATCCTTCTTATGCAGTTTAGACCGGAAGGTTTAATGGGTGATAAGGAACTGCCGGACTTTTTCCCCAAGCTGAAGAAGTTTTATAAATTTAAATAAGGAGCAGTGATGAGTCTCTTAAAAATAACAAATTTAGTACAGCGCTTCGGCGGGCTGACAGCTGTGTCGGAATTCCAGGCGGATATACAGGAAGGTACCCTCAATGGTCTTATTGGGCCCAACGGTGCCGGTAAAACCACTATTTTTAATTTAATCAGCGGATTTTATGTTCCCACTGAAGGTACGATTGAATTTGATGGAACCATAATAAACGGGAAAAAACCCCACGAAGTTACCGCTCTGGGTATAGGAAGAACCTTTCAGAATATTCGTCTTTGGCATGATATGACGGTATTGGATAATATTCGTTTGTCACAGCATTATCATTTACAGTATTCTCTTTCCGGAGCAATTTTTAGAAGCAGACAGTATTATAAAAGGGAGCAGGAGATAAAAGAGGAAGCTCTGAAATTACTTGATATTTTCGGGCTTAAGGACAAGGCGGACGAATTTCCGAAAAACCTCCCTTACGGTATACAGCGGAGGGTTGAAATTGCCCGGGCATTATCGGTTCAGCCTAAACTTCTTTTGCTTGATGAACCTGCTGCCGGATTGAGCAGCACCGATGTTGTAGATCTTATAGATCATATTAAATGGATACATGAAAACTTTGATATTACCATTTTAATGATTGAACATCAGATGCAGGTAATAATGAACCTGTGTGAACATATAAAAGTACTTGATTTCGGGAAGACAATTGCAGAGGGTAATCCTGAGGAAATTCAGAAGAATCCGCAGGTAATCAAGGCGTACCTTGGAGATGAGGGGGATATTTATGCTTGAGGTAAAAGATCTTAAAGTACGTTACGGAAATATTGAGGCTCTGCACGGAATAAGCTTCACTGTTGAAAAGGGTGAAATTGTTACGCTGATCGGAGCGAACGGCGCAGGAAAAACAACAACTCTGCTGAGTTTGTCCAGACTGCCCAGACCTGAGGCCCCGACAGTAGTTTCCGGGGACATAATCTATAACGGAGAGAGTCTTTTGAATGTTTCTCCCGATGTTGTAGTTGCAGAAAAAAGAATTGCTCTTGTTCCTGAGGGACGGCATATATTCGGCAATCTTTCTGTTCAGGAAAATCTGCAGATAGCAACCTATGCGCTTGATAAAGATGTTAACGTAAAAGAAGCTTACGATAAGGTTTATACCCTTTTCCCCCGTTTATATGAACGCCGTAAGCAGCGAAGTGAATCGTTGAGCGGCGGAGAACAGCAGATGCTCGCTGTTGGAAGAGCTTTGGTGACGGGAGCAAATTTTATTATGCTTGATGAGCCCTCTATGGGGCTGGCTCCGGTATTGGTGTATGATATGTTCAAAGCTCTCAGGCAGATGAACGAAGACGATATGACTATTCTCCTTATTGAACAGAATGCAAAAATAGCTCTGGAGTTTGCTCATCGGGGGTATGTTATCGATACAGGGGAAATTGTTGCCAGCGGTACAGGAAAGGAACTTATGGAAAACCCGGAGGTGAAAAAAGCCTATCTGGGAGGATAGATAGTTTAAAACCGGATCTTTTAAAGATCCGGTTCTTTTTTGTATGCCCGGCAGGGCGTACTCACCTGTATTCCCGGTTACACAGAGGGAAACTATGCAGCATTCAGTAGCTTCTGTTATCCGAAGACTGCTGCCGGTTCCCGGAAGCCGTTTTCCTGTACGGGAAAAACAGGTAATCCCGGAATTCTCCGTCTGGATTACCGTCTCCGTACTGATGCGGTTCGTTGGCGTTAGTGTGGCAGTCGTAGCAGAACTCATAATCAATGATCTTTTCAGTATTCTTTTTAAGATCTTTTACTACCCAGATCCAGCCGTCCCTTGATTGAGGGTTTTCGGGATCCTTTATCATTACTGTGAGAGAAACAGGTTTTGTTCCTTCCTTGGGGTTCAGGGTCGGGTATATCTCTTTTATGACTATGGTTCCTTTTGGGTAGGCGTAGTAGTCTTTGCCCTCTTTTTTAATAACAGAGACCTCCTGTCCCTTTGGATTTATCAAGACTCTTCGAAAGTGATTCTCGTGTCCCGGTATCGGGTAGTTAAGATTATCCGCGGTAATTGTCCACCCTGAGTAATCCTCCGGTACCAGAGACGCCGCGGTTTCTTTCTTGTGGCTGCAGGATACCATTGAAAAAAGAACAGCAGCTGAAATGACTATCAGAATATTTTTTTTCATAGATCACCATCCTTTAACGGAGAGAGGAGATATACTTTGTGAAACTTTTCCTTTCCCTTTACTTTTATCTTGTATGGTTTACTTACTTCTATCCCTTTACCGTCCAAGTTTTCGTAAACACTTTGGGAGATAATAACCTCTCCCGGTTTTGCTGCATCACAGAGACGGGAAGCGTAGTTTACATGATCCCCGATTACCGTAAAGTCGGCTCTTTCTTCGGAGCCTATCATTCCCAGGATTACCTCTCCTGTATTTATTCCTATACCTACAGTTAATCCATCGTAGATTTCAGTGCTCTTTTCATTCAGCTCTTTCTGGATGATCAGAGCGCTTCTGCATGCGTTGATCTCTTTATCCTTTCCGGAAAATATGGCAACAATTTCGTCTCCGACATACTTGTCGACATCTCCTCCGTTTTCGTGGATTATCCGTGTCTGAAAGGCTAGGATTTTGTTCAAGTTTACAACAACTTCCTCAGGAGTCTTCTTTTCGGAATAAGCGGTAAAACTTCTTATGTCGCTGAAAAACAGAGTTATTGATTCTTTAACCCCGTCCTTTTTACTGTTGAGGGAATCAATAGTGGAAGATGAAACAAACTTGGAAAGCTGAAATCTTTCATACAGCCCCCTGACCATCGTATTCACTGTTTCCCCTAAAACTCCAATTTCATCATTATTTGATATTTCAACCCTGCGGTTAAAGTCTCCGCCGGTAACCGAGGTGCATACTGCGCCAATATGTTTCACCGGCTGTAGTATTTTTTTCTTGAAAAACTGTGTCAGGAATGCTGTCAGTATAAGAACAAGAAAAATGAAGAAAGTACCGGCAATCAGGGTGTTTATCTCCTGACGCTGAACGATTGGTGTAATATTGGAACTTATCTTGATAACTCCTCGTACCGTATGGTCGCTCCCGTGGCATACGGCGCATTTTGGCAGATTGAGAAGGGGTTTGTAGATGGTAAAAAAAGTTTCGTCCTCCTTCTTTTCCTGAAAAGAGGATGTTTTCCGCATGGCAACGGTCTGATTGAATGCTTTGTTGCCGCTGATATTCATTACCGAGTCTGCAGAAGCGGGACGGTGATCAAATACCTTATTTGTAATGTTATTGTTGACTGTCTCTATGGTACTGTTATCGCTGAAGGCTTCAACGCCGTTACTTCTGAAAAGCATTATTTCGTATGCCGGGTTGATATCCCTGATATCGTTAAACAGAGTAACTGCCACCGGTGCATTTCCCGGAAGCATTGCATTTTTTACTGATTGATACAGTATATCGGATTGTTGATGGAGATTGTTTTGAGAAGTAGCTAAAAGTTCAGTGTTTTGATTGTAGGAAAAGTACGTAATTGTTAATCCGAGTCCTAAAACCAGACTGATGATAATAATAAGATTTACAGTCCGGGTAATCGGTTTCATCTTTTTCATTGTTTCATTATTGGGCAGAGGAATCCTCTTGTCAACAAAAAGCTGTGTTATTATTGAATTGCTTTTGTTTATTCTTTATATTGTAAGTAAAGAATTTAATGAGGAGAACGAAATGATAGAGAAGAAAATGGAAGATGCTTTGAATAATCAGATAAACGAAGAACTTTTTTCTGCTTACCTGTACTTCGCCATGGCTGCGGACTTTGAGAATAAAAACTGGCTCGGTATGGCAAACTGGATGAAGATCCAGGCCCAGGAAGAGATGGCCCATGCACTGAAGCTGTACAACTGGATCAACGAACGAGGAGGTAAAGCTGAGTTCCAGGCAATAAAGATGCCGCAGAACAGCTGGGATTCCCCTCTTGCCGCTTTCGAAGAGGCATACGATCATGAACAGCACATCACTTCATGTATTTATGATCTGGTCAAAATTGCCCGGGAAACAGGAGATATCGCCACCGAGATTTTTCTCCAGTGGTTTGTTACCGAACAGGTCGAGGAAGAAGCCAATGCGAGTGCGATTGTAGATCAGATTAAAAAGGTTAAAGAATCCACTAATGCAATGGTTATGCTGGATAAGGAGCTGGGATCCAGGACCCTTGCTGCTCCTGTTCAGGTATCTGGTGAATAGGATACTGTGAGGAGTACCCGAGCACTCATCCATACAGAAAATTTCAGGAATAACATCCGCCTTGTCCGTAAGCAGGTCGGTCCCGGCCGTCTTATCTGTGCGGCGGTCAAGGCAGATGCCTACGGTCATGGTGCTGTTGAAATGGCACGGCTGGCAGTGGAAGAGGGAGTCGAAAGATTTGCGGTGGCGGCGGTTGAGGAGGGACAGATCCTCAGGGAAAAGGGGATTGACCAGCCCATTCTTATTTTAAGTCTTGTTACTCCTGATGAGATTTCTGATCTGGTTAAGGCTGATCTCCAACCTCTTGTCGCAGATGCCGCCTATGTTGAGCTGCTCGACAGGGAAGCTTCCAATCTTGGAAGGGTTGTCCGGGTGCATTTGCATGTGGATACCGGAATGGGACGGATCGGATGTGCCCCCGGAGATGCGGCTTCCTTTGCAGAATATATTTCAAGTCTTGAAAATGTAAAGCTGGAGGGAATTTCTACCCATTTTGCCTGCGCGGACAGCATTGACCGGACCTTCACAGATAAACAGTTGTCACTGTTCAAAGCTGCAGTGGATTCAGTGAGAGCATCGGGTATTGATCCGGGGATTGTTCATACGTCCAATTCGGCTGCAATTATGGACTATCCCGAGAGCTGGATTGATATGGTCCGGCCGGGTATTATGCTCTATGGTTACTACCCTGGAAATGAGACAGAGAGGAAGCTGCCTCTTAAACCTGTAATGGAACTGCAGAGTAAGGTTGTTTTTTTAAAAAAAGTACCTGCTGGTCAGACTCTATCTTACGGTGCAACCTATGTTACGAAACAGGAAACTGTTATTGCTACCATTCCTGCCGGTTATGGGGACGGATACAACAGGCTGTTATCATCGAAAGGCGAAGTACTGATCAGAGGTAAAAAGTATACCATATCCGGGCGAGTTACCATGGATCAATGTGTCATCGATCTCGGGGAGGATACCGATGTCAGGCTTTACGATGATGTTATCCTTTTCGGTCCGGATCCTGCTGGAATGAATGCAGAGGATATTGCAGATTTGACCGGTACAATTTCATACGAGGTTACGTGTAATATAAACAAGCGGGTACCCAGGATTTATATATAAACGAGGTTTAAAATGAAAAAAATAATTGAAACAAAGAAAGCTCCCGGGGCAATAGGTCCCTATTCCCAGGCGGTGGAAGTCAACGGTTTTTTGTTTACTGCAGGACAGATCCCGGTAAATCCCGGAACCGGCGAGATACCTGAGGGGATAGAAGCCCAGACGAGACAGTCTCTTCTAAATGTTCAGGCAATTCTTCTGGAGGCGGGGTTGTCTTTGGATAATGTTGTAAAAGCAACCGTTTTTCTGAAAGATATGAATATGTTTGCTGCCATGAACGGTGTTTACAGTACCTTCTTTTCAAAAAACTATCCTTCAAGAAGCGCTGTCGAAGTTGCCAGGCTTCCGAAGGATGTTTTGATAGAGATAGAGGTTATTGCAGCCCGATAAAGTTACAGATATTCCTCCATTATTTGGCTGGTTGTCATCGTATGTCCTTTATTGTAGCTGCTGCCGGTAACCTCTTTTCGTATACTTTCAAGCCGCTCATTGAGGGTTGGTTTTTCCTGTTTGTAGAAAAGACCCATGTACATCTCTTCCTTGTATGCATACTTGAATGCTTCGAATTTGTCTGTCGGATCATACCCTTCGGGCAGAGAGGGGACGTGGGATTTGATATCATCATAGGTTAACGATTTATGAGTTACACAGGGAGACATGACGTAGACGATTGAGAATCCGCGGTGGCGGATCGCATCGGTTAACAGTTTTTCCATCTCTTTTATTTTAAGACTTGTTGTTCTGGCAATAAAACTGACATCATATGATAAAAACATGGCTATGGGGTTTAAGGGGTCTTCATACACACCGTATGGAGCGGTTTTCGTATGAGCTCCCGGATGAGAGGTTGGAGAACTTTGCCCCTTTGTTAAAGCATATATGGTATTATCCATGATTATATAGGTAAGATCGATATTTTTCCGTGCTGCATGGGCAATGTGTCCTCCCCCTATTGCCAGACCGTCTCCGTCTCCTCCGGCAACAAGGACCGTGAGATCTTCCCGTGCGGTTTTAAGCCCTGTTGCTATGGGGAGTGCTCTTCCATGGGTTCCATGAAGGGAATAACTGTTAAAGTAATGGGAAAATCTTCCCGAGCATCCTATCCCGGAAACAACTCCAAGTTCATGGGGCTTTACTTCCAAAGAAGCAAGAGCTTTCTGGACGGCATTAAGTACCGCATAATCACCGCACCCCGGGCACCATACCGGTTTTATTTCAGGATGTTTATAGTCTTGTAATTGAGTCTTCATCTGCAATCCTCGCTACTTTCATTATGGCATTGTATATTTCATAGGGTGTAAA
>JANTFL010000088.1 GCA_024763455.1 Sediminispirochaeta sp.
CCTTTATAGCAGACGGGAAAGAAATAATTGATCCCAATAATCCTAAAAAAGCTATAGACAGAAACGGGAAAAGGGTTTCCTACCTTTTTGTTCCCTAGAGAACCGGAGTTGTTATGCTGAAGAATAATCTTAAACTCCATATAAAGGAAGACTCCCTGACCCTTTCACTCCCCTTGCTTAACCGGCTGCTTTTCCTGCTTATCGGTATGATGTTCACAACCGGAGTCATATATTCGGACACATCCTCACCGCGTTTATGGATCCCCATACTGCTGGCTTTCATATCTTTTGCAGGAGCGCTGTACACTGAAGTCTGGACATTTGATAAACTCAGTTCCACTATAACCTATAGCAGAGGATTACAAGGGGTCCCCCTGTTCAGTAAGCAGAAACTACTTTCTTTTAATGAGGTATCCCGTTTTAACTATTCATCTGTTTCGCACAGTAAAGGAAAACCGGTTTGTACCTTTTCCGTTACATTGCATAATGGTACATCTTTGGAAATTGAGAGGGGAACAGGAAAACATATTTGTGAAACAATAAAAGATAACGCTGCGTACATTTCTGTTTTCTGCAATAAAACTCTCAGCACTTAACACAAACCAGGGCCTGTTCAAGAACACCAAAATGAAAAAAAAGAACAGCCGTTCAGGCTGCTCTTTGATACTCTTTTTCCTTTATATCTTGTCTCATTCTGTTCTGTCATGATGCAGGAAACACGCAACCTTGTGGCCGCCTCCGACATCTTCCAGGCTTGGGACAGCTTTTGCACACTTATCCATTCTTTTGGGGCATCTGTCATAAAAATAACAGCTGTGCCGTTCCGTATCAGGGGAAGGGACATCACCGGTCAGGATTATTCTTTTCCGTGCTCGTTCAATTTCAGGGTCCGGAATCGGAACAGCAGATAAAAGTGCTTCGGTATAAGGATGGAGCGGATTCTTGTAGAGCTCCTGGGAATCTGAAGTTTCCATAATCTTTCCAAGATACATTACCGCAATCCGGTCACTTATGTGCTGAATTACTGCAAGATCATGGGCAATAAAGAGGTAGGACAGATTCATTTCCCTCTGAAAATCGGCCAGAAGGTTCAGGATTTGTGACTGTATTGAAACATCCAAAGCACTAACCGGTTCATCTGCAAGAATAATTTTTGGATCAAGAGCAAGAGCCCGTGCCACACCTATACGCTGACGCTGGCCGCCGGAGAATTCATGGGGATATCTGTTTCTAAAAAACCGCGACAACCCTACCTTTTCCATGAGCATCTCTACTTTTTCAACAATTTCTTTGGTGCCTAAATTTATAACACCCCGCTGCCTAAAGATCTGCAGCGGTTCAGCAATTATATTTCCAGCGGTCATCCGGGGATTCAATGAAGCATAGGGATCCTGAAAAACCATCTGCATATTCATCCTGGCCTTGAGCAAATCATCTTTGGATGCTGTACACAGGTCCTTTCCTTCAAGGAGCACGCTCCCTTCCGTCGGTTTGTGCAGCTGAGCAACACACCGGGCAGTTGTAGATTTTCCGCAGCCGGACTCACCTACCAGGCCAAGCGTTTCTCCTTCTCCAAGTTCAAATTCGATCCCGTCGACCGCCCGGATGTATCCAACTTTTTTCCGTATGATAACTCCCTCTTCAATAGGGAAGTGCATTTTTAAATCTTTAACTTCTAAAAGTGTATTCTTATTTTCCACTTGTCTTCTCCTCATACAGCCAGCAGCTTACCTCTCTGGATCCATCAAGTTTCACTGCAGGGGGATACGAAGTTTTACACTTATCCATTGCATGTTCACACCTGGGATAAAATGGGCAGCATTCGGGCAGATCTATGACATTGGGGGGCTGTCCCTCGATAGAATAAAGCTTCTTCTGCTTCGGCCTGTCCAGGCGGGGTACCGACTTTATCAACCCCCGGGTGTAAGGATGTTTGGGATCTGCAAAGATCTCATCATTGGTACCCTTCTCCACAACCCGGCCGGCGTACATAACATTTACGTTATCGCACATCCCCGCAACAACTCCCAGGTCATGGGTTATCATGATAACAGCTGTACCAAGTTTCTTCGAGAGATCCTGAATCAGTTCCAGAATCTGTGCCTGAATGGTTACATCAAGAGCTGAAGTGGGTTCGTCTGCAATTAGAATCTCCGGATCGCAGCTCAGGGCCATAGCTATCATAACCCGCTGTCTCATTCCGCCGGAAAATTGATGGGGGTAATCATCAACTCTCTTTTCAGCTTTTGGTATTCCCACCAGTTCCAGCATTTCTATGGCTCTTTTCCTGGCATCATCTTTAGATACCTTTTTATGTAGAACAATAGTTTCGATCATCTGGGTCGATATTCTTAGAAAAGGATTTAAACTGGTCATTGGATCCTGAAAAATCATTCCGATTTTCCCGCCCCTGATGTTCCGCAGCTCCTCCTCATTGAGGTCAAAAATATTTCTTCCGTCAAAGGTGACCGTTCCGCCCATTATTTTCCCGGGAGGAGAAGGTATCAGGTTCATTACCGAAAGATTGGAAACAGATTTACCCGATCCTGACTCGCCTACGATCCCCAGTGTTTCCCCTTTACTCAGCTCAAAGGATACGCCGTCAACCGCTTTAACCACTCCATCATCGGTATTGAAGTAGGTTCTCAAGTTATCGACTTTCAATATTATGTCTTTATTCATATGTACATGCTCCTTTAAAAGGGATTAGAGTTTGTTCTTACTCTGGGGATCCAGAGCATCCCGCAGTCCGTCACCAAGAAAGTTCATGGAAAACAGGAAGAGGGTCATTGCAGCAGCAGGAAACCACAGCAGCCAGGGATAGGTCGTCATGGCATAGACTCCGTCCTGTATGAGAACACCCCATGAAGCAAAGGGGGCTTGGACTCCAAGTCCCAGGAAAGAGAGGAACGCTTCCAGCATGATAAAAGCGGGAACCCGTAATGTGGTATAGACTATGATGACTCCTGAAGTATTCGGAATAAGATGTCTAAAGACAATCCGCGCCGTTCCCGCACCGCTGGATCTTGCTGCTTCGATAAACTCGGAGTTTTTAAGTGAAAGGACCTGCCCTCGGACAACCCTGGCTACAGTAAGCCAGCTGACAATGGCAAGAGCAAAAAACAGATTTGCGATATTCCTGCCGAAAATGGCCATAAAGATGATAACAAGAAGTATATACGGCAAAGAATACATTATATCCACAAAACGCATCATCAGCGTATCAAACCGTCCTCCGATATAGCCGGATAATGCACCAAGAACAACCCCGATAAGCATGGAGGCAAGGGCTCCAATCAGGCCGATCATTATCGAGACTTGCCCGCCGTAGATTATCCTTGAAAGGAGATCCCGGCCCAGAGAATCGGTTCCAAGAATATACACTCTATTATTAACAAGGACCTCCTCACCGGAGAGCAGTTTCTTTTTTTCTGTTGCCAGTGATTCCTTTAAATCTGCAAGTTCCTGGTTCTCTTTTGCTGTAAGCTCAGTCCGTCCCTCTTTTGCAGCCATTGCGTGCAGGAACTTGCTCTTCTTTTCATAAATAAGCTGACCTGCAGGTTTAAAGGAAGGGCGTAAAAATTGATGCCCCAGGACCTGCTGCTTGTAGGAATATATCGGGAGAATCGGAGCAGAAAGGGATATAACAGCGTAAAAAATAATCGTATACAGACCGAACATGGCCATTTTGTTTTTACGCAGCCTTCTCCATGCATCCTGCCAGAGACTGACACCCTTGACGTGCTGATTCAATTCATTATTTACTGTTGTCTCCATATTCGATTGCTCCTATTTATATGAAATACGGGGATCGAGATACCCGTACAGTACGTCCACGAGGAAGTTCATTATTACCAGGATAAGGGAATAAACAATAACTGTCCCCATAATCATGGTGTAATCACGATTGAAAGCTGACTGGACAAAATGACGTCCAAGTCCCGGAATCCGGAATATCTGTTCTATGACTATTGAACCTGTTATTATTCCAGAAAAAGCTGGGCCGAGATAACTCACCACCGGTAAAGAGGCTCCTTTAAGCACGTGCTTAAACATAATTACCGACGTTTTAAGACCTTTTGCTTTCGCAGTCCTTATATAATCACTCCGGAGAGATTCCAGAAAACTTGCTCTTGAAAGCCGGGCTACTGTCGCAAAATAGGGAGCAGAGAGTGAAACCACCGGCAGGATAAGCATTTTTACTCCACCGTCATCAAGCCATCCTGCAACCGGAAGCCACTGCAGTTTCATGGCGAAAATATACATAAAAACGGGAGCAATGACAAACAGTGGAACAGAAATTCCTATAACCGCCACCGACATAGACAAATAATCCCAAAAACTGTTCTGCCTCAACGAGGAGATCATTCCTGTACCAATTCCCAAAATTACTGCAAGCAGGAGCGCCAAGGCTCCCAACAGCATTGATTTCGGAAGACTTTCCTTAATAAAGAAATTTACATCGTAATCCTTGTACTTGTACGAGGGTCCCAAATCACCTCTGGCAACATCGGTAAGATACTTTACATACTGTATCATTAAGGGTTTATCCATATTGTACTTTTTCTGAATATTCTGCAGAATTTGAGGGGGGAGTTTTTTTTCACTGGAAAAAGGTCCTCCCGGAGCCACCCGGATAAAGAAAAAACAAATAGTAACTATTATGAACATGGTAGGGATAAGGCCAAGAGCCCTTCTCAAAATGTATTTAGACATACTCTAAAACCCCTTGAAATTATGGTAGGTAACAACACCTTAAAAAAGAGCTGCCCCTTTAAAGGGGCAACTCAAATATGCAATAAATTTACTTTTTATAAATGTTTTTGAAAGGATGAACATCAAGAATATTTGTATACCATCCACCCCACTTGTTTGTATCAATCCAGTTGCTTCGGGTGTAGTAGTAGAACGGTATGACAGCCATGTCCTGACCGATTGCGATCTCTTCAGCCTGCCGGAGGACATCCATTCTTGCCTTTCCGTCGGGCATTGTTGCAGCTTTGTCGAGGAGTTTGTCGTATTCGGGATTTGAATATCTACCGTCATTATTTCCTGCTGTGGAATAAAGGAGGTCTGTAAGAAAGGTATTCGGGTCTACGTAATCACCCTGCCATCCAGCTCTTGCCACATCAAAATTCTGATGCTGTCTGTTGTCCAGATAGGTAGCCCATTCCTGGTTCTCGATGGTAACATCGATATTAAGAACCTCTTTCCATTTCTGCTGTACGTACTCTGCAATCTTTTTGTGACCTTCTGAAGTATTGTACAGGATTGTTGTTTTCGGGAAACCCTGTCCATTCGGATATCCAGCTTTTGCAAGAAGTTCTTTTGCTTTCGCTGCATCTTCCTTGAATGCTACAACTGCAGGATAGTTTGCCAGGGGAGGAGTAAGCCCGAATGCAGGGAACTGTCCGCCGCGGGTTACCTTGTCAACAAGTTCCTGTCTGTTAATTGACATGGAAAGGGCTTTTCTAACATCAGCGTTGTCAAAAGGTGCTTTGGTTGTGTTGAATTCATAGTAGTAGGTGATAAAAGCTGCATTGACATGATAGGTAGGATCAAGTTTCATTGAATCAAGCTGAGCATCGGGAACGGTTTCAATCCAGTCAAGATCTCCCTGTTTGTACATGTTGAGAGCGGTGTTTTCATCCTCTATGGGGTAGAAAACAAGTTTATCAAGCTTTACACTTGCTGCATCCCAGTATGATGGGTTCTTTTCCATTACGATCTTGTCATGGGGCTGCCATTCAACAAGCTTATAAGGACCGTTGGTTACGATATTTTCGGGCCGGGTCCATTTTGATCCGAACTTTTCGATAACATGCAGAGGAACCACAGCAAAAGCATAGTGGCTGAGCATGCCGAGTGCATACGGAGCAGGTCCATTCAGTTTGAACTGGAAGGTATAGTCATCAACAGCCTTTATAGCAACAGATTCAGGACCGGTCTTGCCGGCATTGTAGTCTGCAGCACCGTCAATAATCATACCGGGAAGGTATGCGTAAACAGCTGCTGTTTCAGGGCTTAAGAATCTGAGCCATGAGTCTACTACAGTCTGTGCTGTAATAGGGGTACCATCGGACCAGTTGGCCTTTCTTAAATGAAATGTCCAGGTAAGCCCGTCATCGGATACTTCCCAGCTCTTTGCAAGTCCGGGTTCTGCTGCAAGAGTCTCGGGGTTGTAGGTTACAAGTCCTTCGAAAAGGCTCATGTAAACATTATGTTCAGGAACACCCTGGATCTCTGCAGGATCGAGAGACTGGGGTTCTGTACCATTGTTGTAGTTAAAAACAACTGGTTCGCTTGCTGCAGCGGGTGCTGCATTTTCTTTACCACCGTTGGCAAATGCCGAAAAAGCAACAGCCACGATGAGAAAAGCAAATAAAAATTTTTTCATTCGTATCTCCTTTGATAAAAATAGTTGACCTTTATTGTACTCTAATGGCCGTTCTTTTGCAACCATTATTTGGAAGGCATCCGTCAAACAGCACATTCAGTTTAATTCGGCTCTCCGGCTGTCAAATTATCCGTAGAAAGGGAATAGAAACTGCCTGTCGGGACAAAACCCTGTTTCTCCAGCATCATGTTTATATGGGGGTAATTACCGGGGACTTCGAAAAATATCCGGTTAATTCCTTCATCCCGGGCTTTCCGCATGAGCCTCTGGATTAAAACCTTACCTAGTCCCAGACCCCGGTACCGGGGCTGCACAAAAAACTCTTCCACAATCAGGAGAGTTTCCCCAGGCACCCCCCAAAGCCAGCCCCATAGTATTCCTGCAGTGTCATTACTTCCCGCAGCGGCACACACAGAGACAATATGCTTATCCCTGTCCTCCCTGATCTGCTTCATTTTTTCAAAATAGTACCTCCCGAGAACAGGATCATCCGGGAATATTTCCATAAAAGATGCCCTCTCCTCATCAAGAATCTCCTGGGAATCGATGCAATCGAATTTAAAATCAAAGTCTGAAAGAACAATGTTCTCTGTATCCATTGTTTCGGTTCCCATCTTTTCAAAATATCCTGCCTCGATATTCACCTCATACCACTCAGTTACAAGATTCTTCATATACCGGTCTTTATAGTTGTACCATTTTTTCTTCAGAGGGTCGTATGACTTTATAATCTTCTTGAAATTTTTAAAAACCCCCTTCCCTACCATCATTACCTGCCGCAGCTCCTCTTTGTAGATTGGATTGTGAAGGGAGGAAATAAACTTCTCCATCATGAGATACCCGTCCGAAGACCTCCATTCCGGGAGGGGGACAGCTGTTCTGTCTCCCTTTTTCTCCATTGAAAGGATCTCTCCGTTTTCAGGATCTATCATATATTCCGTACCCTGATCCTCCATACAGAATATAATCTGGTCCACCAGTTCTTCTGTAAGCGGAAATTCAAAATAATCATTCATACTCTTCTCCCCTTGGACTCTTGACTGTTCTCATTATACGTATGATATTAATACTATAAGTATGAATGTATCATAGGAGAAAAAAAATGAGTATTATTGAATTTATCGAAGCAAGAGAAATTCTTGATTCAAGGGGCAATCCCACTGTAGAAGTGGATGTTATCCTGGAAGACGGATCAATGGGAAGAGCAGCTGTCCCGTCAGGAGCTTCAACCGGAGTTCATGAGGCAGTCGAACTCCGAGACGGGGACAAAGACCGCTTTATGGGTAAGGGTGTATTAAAAGCTGTCGAAAACGTCAATAACGTTATTGCTGCTGAACTTATCGGTCTTGATGCCCTTGACCAGGTTGATATTGACAGAACAATGATTGAGCTTGACGGTACGGAAAACAAGAGCAAACTTGGGGCTAATGCTATTCTGGGTGTTTCCATGGCTGTTGCACGGGCTGCAGCGGACCACTTGGGACTTCCGCTTTTTAAATATTTAGGCTCTTATCATTCCGTAATCCTTCCGGTTCCCATGGCAAATATCTTGAACGGAGGATCTCATGCAGACAATTCTGTGGACTTTCAGGAGTTCATGATCGTTCCCGCAGGAGCCGAGAGCATCAGAGAAGCAGTACGGATGATGAGTGAGGTTTTCCACAACCTTAAAGGTATACTGAAAGCAAACGGTTACAGCACAGCTGTAGGAGACGAAGGCGGGTTTGCTCCCAATCTTAAATCGAACGAAGAAGCATGCGAACTGATCATAGAGGCAATATCCAAAGCAGGTTACAAGCCCGGGGAAGAGGTTTTTATAGCACTGGACCCGGCTTCTTCGGAATTTTACGATGAGGAAAAGAAAAAATATGTACTGAGGTGGTCGACGGGACAGGAATTTACCTCCACAGAGATGGCAGATTACTGGGATTCATGGTTAGACAAATATCCCATTATATCCATTGAAGACGGAATGGCCGAAGATGACTGGGAAGGATGGAAGTATCACACAGAAAAAAGCGGTAAGAAAGCACAGCTTGTCGGTGATGATGTCTTTGTTACAAACACAAAACGTCTTGAAAAGGGGATTCAGCGGGGAGTTGCGAACTCTATTTTGATAAAGGTAAACCAGATCGGGACCCTGACTGAAACTTTCGAAGCAGTTGATATGGCTAAACGGGCGGGTTACACAGCAGTCGTTTCCCACAGATCCGGTGAAACCGAGGACAGCTTTATTGCAGACCTGGTTGTTGCCCTTGAAACAGGACAAATCAAAACCGGTTCAATGAGCAGATCTGACAGACTGGCAAAGTATAATCAGCTGATGAGAATAGAAGACTACCTTGAAGGCACCTCAGAATATCCTGGGAAAAAGGCTTTTTACTCAATAAAAAAGTAATTTCAGTACTCTATAGTGAACCGTGAAAAAACTCCCCGGAAGGGGAGTTTTTTTATACCCACGCTGGTAACATGAGCGGAGGGGGGACCTTTTTTACACCAGACGATAAAGGCGTTCACATCAGCCTCGGTGCCTTCACAATATGCAGAAACACTGCCGTCTCTCTCATTTCTTACCCAGCCTGAAAGGTGGTTCCGGTTTGCTGCACTCAGGGCTGAATATCTAAACCCAACCCCCTGTACCCGTCCTTCTATTCTCAGCTGTACAGCTATACGTTTCATATGGTTATTCTTTTAAAAGTTTTACTATATCCTCATAGTGAAAGGGTTTATACATCACTTCAAAGGGAATCGGGAATTCAGGTCTTAAAAATCCACTGGTAACTATTATTTTCATGCCCTTGCAGTATCTGTCCAAAAAACGGATCCAGTAGTCCCCCCCCAGTCCAGACATTCGGTAATCAGTTACTATTGCCCATATATCATGATCAAGAATCTGTTTTATTGCTCCAACTCCATCAGAGGCAACAAGGACTTTAATCCCCTCTTCCTGAAAATAATCTCTCAACGTCAGGCGGATTGAATCTTCATCCTCTACTATAAGCACAAATTTTTCATCATTGTCCACATTATACCTCAAGTGTCTGGAATTTCAGAATTGCATTAACAAGGTTATCAAAATGAATCGGTTTGGAAAAGAAGGCATCCGCTCCTTCTGAAAGTATTTTCTCCTCCTCTATTGCATCGTTTAACCCACTGATGGAAATAATGGTCGGACTCTTTAACTCTCTATCACTCTTTATCCGGCTGCAGAGAGCATGGCCGTTTACACCTGGCAGATTGATATCCAGAATGATAACTTCAGGCTTTTCCGCCTGCAGTACCTTTCCTGCTTCAAACCCGTCAAAAGCCTGGTACACAGAAAATGCAGGGAGTTTTTTGGTAAAAATATCCTTAAGGACATCATTCAGGTCTTTATCATCGTCAATTATGAGGATCTTTTTACGCTTCCGGGGAGAAACCAGGGCTGATAGTTCTTCGGGGATTCTCATCCCTCTGTCTTCCAGGAAAGAAACAAAGTCCTCTGCATATATTCTGTACTGTCCGCCCGGAGTAGTAAAGGCCTTGAGATGCCCATTCTTCACCCAGTTGATAGCTGTCTGGTTAACCACCCCGCAGATATTAGCAACCTCCAAGGCAGAAAAAATACGAACTTTCTTAGATTTCTTTCCCATTGTTATCCCCTGTTACTTTATTCATCAGTTTTAGTATACCAAAAAAGTCCAATATGTCAATCAATATTATTACTATAGTTTAACACCAGATTGTAGGAAAACCCTTTGGAAAGCAATTTTTTTATAATTTTTTCTCTTGTAATACCGCTATTCCTCTGAATTTTAGCCGCTGCCCTGCA
>JANTFL010000089.1 GCA_024763455.1 Sediminispirochaeta sp.
GGCGGAGTACTGGTATTTCTCCCCAATATCCTCTTTCTTTTCTTTTTTATTGCCTTTCTTGAAGGATCGGGATATATGGCCCGGGCAGCTTTTGTCATAGACAAGGTGATGCACAAGATCGGGCTTCACGGTAAATCCTTTATTCCGATGCTTACCGGGTTCGGCTGTTCAGTTCCGGCTATAATGGCAACCAGGACTCTTAAAAACAAAGGGGATAGAATTACAACCATGATGATAATCCCCTTTATGAGCTGTGGAGCTAAGCTCCCGGTTTATATTCTTATATTATCAGCTTTCTTTCCGGCGGGAATTGCAGGAAACATGCTTTTCGGAATTTACATGTTCGGGATTTTGATAGCGTTTCTTTCCGCACTGATAATCAAGAAAGCAGCCTTCAAAAATCAGTCTGAACCCTTCGTTATGGAACTTCCACCGTACCGCTTCCCAAGTTTTAAGTCCCTGATGTACCAGATGATTTTTAAGACCAAAATGTATCTAAAAAAAGCAGGTACTATTATTCTTACCGCTTCAGTAATTATCTGGATTGCGAGTAATTTTCCGGTAAACCAGGAAGCACAGATAGCCTATGAGAAATCGGTTAATGAGATAACTGCAGATTTAACGCTGACTCCCGAAGAGCGTACCGCTCAAATCAATCAGCTTTCTGTTTCGAATGCTGCACGGCAGCTTGAATATTCCGTAGCTGGACGGTTTGGAAAGCTTATTACCCCCGTTATTAAGCCCCTGGGATTTGACTGGAAGATCGGTATTGCCCTTACTGCGGGATTTGCGGCAAAAGAGGTTGTGGTTTCTACCTTGAGTACCCTGTATTCCATAGGTGAAGGAGAGAATGAGACATCCCAGATTGCCCAGCGGTTGAAAAACGAGTCCGGTTACTCAAAAGCTACGGCCATGGCTCTCATCGTCTTTGTTCTCTTGTACGTTCCCTGCATAGCTGCAACTACTGCGTTTCACAGGGAAGCTGGAAGCTGGAAATGGACCAGATTGTTCATTCTGTACACCATGTCTGTCGCATGGATCTTCTCTTTTATATTCTACCGTATTGGTCTTTTAATCTGGTAGTAACCTGCTTACAAATTACCCAAATATATTGATTTTCTCCATAATATCTGTTATTCTGTATTTCTGTCGGAGGGGTAAATGGTCGATTTGGGAATGCTGCATGACACTTCAGAACTCATATCAATGAATTTCAAGGCTGACGATATTGAGAACATCGGGAAATTACTGTTTAAAAGCTTTAACTGCCACTCCCTTGCCGGTAAAAGCAGCCATATTACCCTCTCTGCCCGTAAGTGCGCCGCTGTGCTTGTTGAATACTGCAACAATGAAAAGAGACTTTTCGATCTGATTCAGCTCCTTATACATCTGGATGACAGTACCCTGAACGGTAAGCCGGTTGAAGTAAAAGGGCTCGAAATATACCTTAACAAACTGACCCAGACAGGGGTGTATTATGATTTCAGGAAACGGAAGGTACTCCGGTCAAAGCAGGAGCTGACGGATCTGATCAACTGGGGTTCGCTAAAAGACGGGAAAGAGTATCTTTTTACTGTTATGAGCATTGATGTCGTTGATAATTCAAAACTGGTAAAAAAACACGGAACCAGGAAAATGGAGAAGGTTTATTTCCAGCTTAAAACCTTTTTGGCAAAGAAACTGCATGAATACGACGGAAGATTATGGAATTTTGCCGGGGACGGAGGAATTGCTGCATTTACCTTCAAAGATCAAATAACCCGTGCTGTACTCTGTGCTCTGGATATACAGGCTTCCATACCTATTTTTAACATTGACCCATCTGTTAAAATAACCGACCCGATTGAATTACGTATCGGGATTGATCACGGTAAGGCAAAGTTTCTGGAGAAAACAGGTCATATTGTTTCAGATGTAATCAACTTTGCCGCTCACCTTGAAAAGTACGCCACCGAACCGGGGCAGATCTCCGTTTCAGATATTATTGTAAAACAGCTTGATAAAAAGATTACCAAGCTGTTTACATCCAATGAAATTTTTGAAGATAAATCTGTATATCATACAGCTGCAGTAAAGTAAGCTTACCTGCTTCACTCCTAAAAAATACCGATCCGTGCTCCCAAACTGTACCGCGGCACTACACCAGCCTGAACATCAGACGAAATAAACCAGAGTGAGCCTTCAGCGTAAAGAGAATAGGTATTAAACATGGACAGATCAGGGACCCGGTATTTAATGAGTTCTATCTGTCCCAATACAGAGCCGAGTATGACACCCGGGGTTGAAAACGAAATACCTGTATCAGACATAGTAAAATATGAGAATTTAGCACCCACAGCAGCTGAGAGAGAAAAATTCTGCCAATCAGGACCGAATATGAAGCTATAGGGAACTGTCGCGATATTTGCAAGCAGCTTTCCTCCGAGGACTGCACCGGAAAATCGTCCCGGAGGTGCAATACCGGCTTCCACCTGGAGCTTGACATTATCATCAAAAAAGGTCAAACCAGCACCGATTTCACCGTAGGTTGCACCAAGAGCATGAAAGTCAATGTATAATCCCTGGATAAACGACGGAACTTCATAACTGTTCTTGTCACCTTCCCTGACCAGATACATAACATTTTTAACCTCTGAATTATCATCAGCTGAACCTTCAATGGTTAAAGAATTATTAAAACTCTTTCCCTCTTTCGGGTTTTCCAGCTTAACAACAGGCGGCGTTTTATCAATAACAAATATCATTTTGGCGTATGCACTGCTGTTATCAGAATATTTCACCCGGGCGAGAACAGGCAGCGGGCCATCAGGATACATCTCCGTTTCAATCCTGGTTTTCCAGTTCTCAGCAGGTTTAACCGTAGAAAATGTCCTCCCGTTATCATAACTGATTTCAAAATCTGTTACTTCGGGGATCTCCCCCTCCCCTTCCTGAGTATAACCAAGAGAACCTTTAACAAATGTTCTTTGGGTAAGGAAATCACCTGAGGATTTTTCAAAAAGAATCCAGGGGCCGTTGGGGTTGAAACTGAAACTCCTTTTCTCAGAAGAAACGGAAGAATCAACTGCTGAAGATTTAACCATTAACGAATGGCTTCCCGGCGGAAGAGTGCTACTGTCACCGGTAAATATAAACCGTCCCCGATTGTCAACATCGGCCGTCCCGATAATGGCATCATCTACAATAATAACTACCGAAGCCGGCAGTACCTCAGTCATAACGGTACCTTCTATTCTCATGAAAGAATTATACTGATCACCTTCCAGAGGATAAAGCAGATGTATACGGCCGCGTTCTTCAGGCGGGACAATCCGGATACTGCGTGTCTCGTAAGTAACATTTCCGGCCATATCGACAGCTTCCATCCGGAGCGTATACCAACCTCCCGGGTACCCTGATGTATCTATCTTTTTCTGCAGGACACTTTCCAGCCCGAGGTTAAAGGACATTGATTGAGTTTCTTCCTCTTTCTGCGGACCAAGGGGGACAATATCCAGTTTTAAGGACGTGAGAGCTTCGTTATCCGATATTTTCCCATTAAGAAGAAGCGTTCCTCCTGAGCTGCTTCCGTTTACAGGTGAATCCAATTTTATTTCAGGAGGGGTATTATCGACATTCAAGATAGTTGTATAGTAGGAAACTGAGTCGGCGCTGTCAAAAGATTTGACATAAAGAGAGTGGGTACCGTCATGAAGCAGTGTTGTATCAACCAGGTATGTCCATTCATCTGCCCCCCTGGTACTGGTATAGCTTGAACCGTTATCCAGAGAAAGCAACACTGACTGAATACCGTTTGTATCGGAAGCAGTACCCTTAATCTGGACACTCCCTTTCACAAAGGTATCCGCAGCAGGTTCAGTTACATGTATAACAGGACCAATCCGTGAAATGTTAAACTCCCGAGTTTCGACAGGGCTCATTACCCCGTTTAAATCCTCTGCTTTTATACGGACTGTATGATTGGTATCATCTAAATTCCGAGTAGAAACAGGGATCTGGAAAGCTGAAGTCCCTTCCAAGGGGGTAAAGTCATTATCATCCAAAGCATAATAAATGGTTTTGACACCGTCATCATCCAGAGCTGTTCCGGAAAGATTAAAATCTCCCCGCAAAGTCGCATTTTCGCCCGGAAACTGTATTGATACAACCGGTATGTCGACCTCCCTGTTTATTTTAAGAGGATACTGAAATGTTTTTGAATTTTTATTTCCATCCATTGTTCTGAACACAAGAGACTCGGGAGGCTGTTCGAGACTGCTGTAATCAATATCGAAATGAAAAAACGGAGTGCTATCCACCTGGTTGAACTCTACCCCATCTATGCTGTATTCACACCTGCTTTCCGGCGAGATATCGTTAACCATTCCGGAAACCGTAATTTTACCATTGATACTATCGTCTTCAACCGGTGTAAAAAGGACAACCTCCGGAGGGAGCGAATCTTTTATAAAGCTAATGTAAGAGCTTGAACGATTCCCTGCAGAATCGACAGCCCGGAACAGAATAACATTCGGACCTTCCTTCAGGCTGCTGCCGGCTATCTCGGATGAGAACGTTCCGGTAGTACTGTCTACATAGACAGATTTCCATTCTCCTTCAGGATCGCTGGCAAGTGTATAGTCCAGGGAAGCAAGCCCTGCTTCAGACGTAACTTTTCCCGTGATAACTGCTTTTTCTTTAACAACCGTTCCGCTTACCACCCCTTCAAAACTGATAACCGGGGCAGGTTGTTCAGGTTCCTTTGTAGAAACTTTTGGTATAGTAAATGATTTTGAAACAGTTTTACCGGGCACACTGTTGCTGTCGTAAGGGGTAACCTGCAGGCTGTGTCTTCCCGGTTCAAGACCGGAAAAAGAGAGCACAGAAGCTGAAGGTGCATCTTTAAAGGCAGGTTCTCCTCCGTCAAGCACATATTCGAACCCCTTTACTCCGTCATCATCGGTTATACCGATTCCAACAGAAACAGATTCCTGTAAAACGCCGATTGATTCAGGTACATAAAGGGAAAGAAGCGGCCAGTCGCTTGACGCACTGTTTTTTAAACGGATTTTCTCTACAGTTTTATTACCCGCAAAATCTTCTGCAGTACATTCTGCGGTAAGACTCGATGACAGGGATGCAAGATCTACATCAACTGCCCAGTACGGATCCCCGGGAGTCAGGGGAATATCATACGTGTCAGCGCCTATGGAAAGCCCAAGACTCTTTGTTCCTATGGTGTCACGGATTGTTCCGCTGAAAGTAATCTTGCCGTTAACCTCAGCCCCATCTTGAGGGTTGATTACCGCAAGCTCCGGAGGCTTGTTGTCCGCAAAAAAGAGAAATGATGAAAGCCCTTCAGTTCCCGAGGTGTCCACAATCCGATACCAGTAGGTATATGTTCCATCTTCCATTTTTTTCGTGTTTATTTTTTGTGAAAATTCCCATAGGTTCTTCTTTTTATTGAATGAGATTTTCAGTTTAGTATACTCTTTCCCGTCTGTACTGAAATATGCTTCTTTTATTCCTCCTGCATCCTGGACTTCTCCCTGAAGCGTCACACTCCCGGATAGAATACTGCCCTGTTTATGGGAAACGATAGTTGATAGGGGAGGATTTTTATCAACAGTAAAGAAAACTGTTTTTTCTGTTCCCGGCAGATTATTAATGTCTGTAGCCCGGACGGTGATAGTGTGCGGCCCTTCCGACAGTTCGGATAGATCACTATAATAATTCCAGAAGGATGTCCCGGTACATTTTTGATATGAACCATCATCCAGTTTAAGTTCCACCAGAGAGACACCATCATCATCAAAGGCATCACCGACAATATTAAGATTGTCGGAGACAATCATTCCCTCTGTCGGATTGGCAATGTTCACTGTTGCAAGATCAGACTGAGCACTTATAAATATATTGTAAGGGCCCGCAATACTGATATTTCCAGCGGTATCTTCCCCCTTGACAATTATATTGTACTTTCCGTCAGGGAGTTCTGAAATATTTTCTTCTGCAGTCCAGCTCTTAAGGCCTTCTACTCTGCTGTATTCACCGACCTCTTTTTTCCCGGCAGCACTGACAGGAACTGTAATAAGAGTGAAAATCAGTAGTGTACTGTAAATTATATGTTTCATATACCCTTCCTTTAATCCGTAAGATCACTCAGCAATCTGATGTACTCAATCCCGCCGTTTGTATAGCCGATAACAGGGAGAATTAACAGTGTCTTAAACCGTCTCATTCATACAACCTTATACTTAACATAATCCTACCCCTTATTCAGTTAGTTTAATTGAATATTCCAACGTATCTGCAGCATATCCCAAGACAGGGCGTCCTGATGAATCAAAATCAATATTTACTCTCATAAATTTTGATAGACCACCTTGAGGAACAGTATTTACCGGAACCGTCATCACATCCCAATCACCGGTGTACTCACCAGTTACCAAGGCACCATCAGTTACAGACACTGAAGGATCTCCGTTGTACTGTGCCATCTTAATTGAATCCCTTGTTCCGTTTTCAGAGTTATTATAGTAGGCAATATACGGTGTCCCTGACTGAACTTTGATGTCTGTATAAATACCTACAGAATTAACAGCATCAACCCTGGCTGAAGAAGGTGTTGTATCTTGATACGAATCAAGATAAATATATCTGAGATCAGCATTTACAGTATCGTACGCTGCAATGTGTATCGGGTCAGCAGTACCAGTATTTCCATCTGTTTCAACAAACATTGATACATACCACCCAGTATATGGTATATTGATTTGCATTGGACTTGACCAGGTAATATCAGTTGAAGTATTAGCCCTATCAACAGCAGTTGTTGAATAGACAAGATTAAGATAACCAGTTGATTGGTTGTAATATACAATTATAACTCTATCATCATCTGTAACACCCATGGCCAGGTACGGACTGGCCTGATTACTTACTAGTTCCCTTGAAGTATCAGCACTCGTAATTGTTAGATCAGCCTGATTTGTTGTGGTTCCGGTAAATAGATTTGTTCCACCACCGCTATCCCCAACACGGAAATTCCTGAAGAGTATTTCACCTGTGTAATTATCATACCAGGTCAAATAGACTTTTGAATATTGCCCAGCTGTTAGAGAAGACCCCTTCACTTTCATCTGAAGATTAACATAACGTCCAAGTTGAAGACCCGGTGTATAATTCACCGAATCAAGATTTATAGCATTATTCCCTGATGCAGAGGAATTAACTCCAGTATAACCAGACCAATATGGAGAGGTAGCTCCGCCATTAGTATATCCGGGAGTTGTTTCAAAAATATTGTATATATACACAAGTCTTCCCTGGTTAAAACTATTTACCGAAGCAAAATGGTAAATACCGTCATCGTCCCTTGCCATTGCTAACTGATCTGCTGCCAATATTCTAATCAATCCAAAACTCGATGTGTCATTGGTACTTCTTCTAACCTGTAAATCATTTGCAGCGCCTCCCTGGATATAACCGAAGATAGGGTTATTCCCTTCCATAAACATTTTTGGGAAGTAACTGGCATCAAATGAAGTGCTTGTAACATTGAAGAAAGTAATATATCTGTCGTCGGATAAAGCTGCATGACCGGCTGATAGATCCGTTTCCACATTATAGGTTAAGCTGTTATCATTACTATTATTAATACTTGGAATGGGAACACCAGCTGTTCCACCAACAACAGATAAATATCCCGATGCTGCACTATTGTTTGAAACAGTCAGTGTTTTAAAATCTGGAGAAACAGAATTCACCGCGAGATCAGTCCCAATCAATGTAGTTCCGTTTAGTCCTGATTTATAGGTAGAATTAGATACTCTCACCCCATTAGCAATAGGACTTAAATTATAACCATTTATTGTAATAAAATCCGGAATTGTATTTCCCGTTTTGATCGTGTACTTACCATCAGATGACCGTATGTTTTGATCCTTAAGTCCTCCATTTATCAATTGCGTTGTTTGAACAGAGGTTATATAGGGGACAACATCCACAGTCATACTTCCAGTATCCTGATTAGGACCAGCTCCAAAATCATCTACTATAAAGTTTGCAGAAATGTTTTGTGCTGCAACATTTGTTACCGTCGAACTATCCCAGGTATAAGTCCAGGCTATCTGATGCCCATTTACAGGATCAATAGTCGGAGAATCAATGGTAAAATTTGGATCTCTTGATTCAAACAATCCACCTGACCAGTTTGCCAAAATATGCTGTACACCATCTATTGTAAGACGTATCTCCTTCATTCCCTGATCATCCGATGCAGTTCCTGTAAACTTTATAATACCACTTAAATCAGGATCGGTGCCATTATAGAGACTATCACCATCTTCTTCTAAATGCCCATCCACAACACTACTTTGAGTAAGAGGATCAAGAGTAAAAACCGGAGCAACATCATCTATATTATCTATATTGACACTGATTGGAGTTTCAACGGTAATACCATCACTATCAGTCACCTGGCAAATGTACGTAACAAGTCCATCCGGTTTTGCCGATATATCAATTTGACCTGATACTGAAGAAAGAACACTACTATTTGGATCTGTACTTTCATAAACATTGTAGCTAACTATTCCTCCGCCATCTGAACCACCTGAATCCGAAGCCACAAACTCAAAATACAGGTAATCTCTTGCTTTAAACTGTTCTGCATAAGGGAATATTTCATCTCCTTCTACAGTTGTATTACCATCCAGATCATACCCAACCTTCATAGAACTAATTTCAGGTTTATCATTTTTCACAAAAATTGGTTTTGTATTGTGGAACATATTTCCGGATTTATCGTAAACAACATAGTGAAGGGTTCCCATTCCATCAGGAATGTTAGAGGAATCTATCTGGAATTTCCATTCATAAAAGGTTCCTATATTTAGTTCTTCAGCAATACCGTCACCATCAGGATTTGCCCCTCCAAGGGTCTCAATTGTTGAATCAATTACAACAAAGGGAATATTCAGAGGGTATGGGTCTACAAGGGGATCATAAGGATCATTTGGATCTGTTGTTAAAGGATCATTTGGATCATCTGTTGGGAAAGGAACACTTACACCATTAATTAATACATTATTAAGTGCAGTTGAAATTCCATCTCTGGGATTATAGAAATCCCCATCTTTTTCAAAATATGCTATTATTTTATCCACTCCGCTGACTATACCTGTATCATCTGCATAACCTGTAAAAACTTCATTGTTATCTTTTTTGTTTATATCGGTTGTATCCTGACTCATCCATCCCGTTGGGAGCGTATTATCCACATAATAAGTAAGTGTTTCCTGGGACTGATAATTGGTATTATCTGTAACTTTTAATCTGATAGTTATATCACTGCTGGTAACAGAGCCTACATCAGGAATATTTGATGTATCCACAGATACGTTTAATGCATAATCCGTTCCGACAGCTCCAGAGCCATAAGGTGCTTGAATTTCATTGTTTTGGATAATATAGTGATAGGTGGTACCGCCGTCATAACTGATCTCCAGATGTTTAATCTGGGTCTCATCATGAACATCTCCTGTTATAGTGAATACACCGTTAACGTATGCATCTGAATCTGGTGATAGATTACTAATCAAAGGAATTGAATCATCAAAAGTAAAATGAAGTTCTGTATTATCACCTTCCAGACCATTTATATCCTTTGCATGTACCCTAATATGGATATCACCGGTATGGGGTCCTGCCCCATCAGTGTCGTACAGTTCCCCATGGGTATTCATTTCCACATTCCACAAACTTTTACCAGAAACCAGGTAAGCCTGGGTTTCATCTATAATAGTAACTTCAGGATTTCCCCCGGGGCCGTCAAAATCGATACCGTTTGCACCAAGATCAACCGTATCTGAATAATTGGGAGTTCCGCCGGGAGCTGTATTGACATCTATCTGCATGTAAACAGCATTTACCTCTCCATCATCATCCGATGCTGTACCGGAAACAATCAAAGATCCTCCAACGCTATCTTCTGCCTGAGGAGAGATTATTGTTACCGTAGGGCTGTCAAGGGCATTATCTATGTAGAAATAATGATCCCCGCTTACAGTTTCATAAACATTTCCAGCAACATCTGTTGCTCTGGTATAAACATTTAACCTGTATATTCCGCTTCCGGGTGCTGTTTCTATACCATCGGTACTATTTTCATAATCAAGAGAATCTATTGTGTAT
>JANTFL010000090.1 GCA_024763455.1 Sediminispirochaeta sp.
TCCTGAAGCACTCTGAGTAGTTTTACCTGGGTAGACGGGGACAGATCGCCAATTTCGTCCAGGAAGATAGTTCCTCCTTCTGCCATCTCAAATCTACCTATCCTTTTGCTTATCGCATTTGTAAAGGCGCCTTTTTCGTGACCGAAAAGTTCACTTTCTATAATAGATTCCGGAAGAGCTGCACAGTTTACCTTTATGAAGGGTTTTCTGCTGCGAAGACTGTTTGTATGGATGGCAAAGGCAGCAAGCTCTTTCCCTGTACCGCTTTCGCCCCGTATTAAAACGGTAGCATCACTCTTTGCAACCTGTCCGATAAGATCATAAACCTCTTTCATCGCTGTTGAAGTACCAATAAGATTATCCGGTTTGTATTTTATAGCCAGTTCTTCTCTGACACGCTCTTTTTCTTCAGATACCTTTCTCCGCAGTTTGACTGCACCAGCAATCATCGACCCGATAATTGATAAAAGCTTAATATCTTCATCGAGTTTTTTTTCATCCGAGTACTCTCTGTCTGCACTTATAGTGCCAATAGTTACATCTTCAATTTTTATGGGGACACAGATAAAGGCAAGGTTTCTAAAGCCGGATTTACTCCGTGAACCGGTTTTGTTGAGGAATTTTGGTTCTTCTGCCACAAGCGGAACGGTTACCGCTGTACCTGACTTAAAAACTGTTCCTATTATCCCTTCCCCGGGTACATACTCGCCCCTTTTCTCTTCCTGGGCGGTAAGCCCGTAGGAGGCAACTACCTGTATCTTTTCTGTTTGTCTGTTGTACAGGGTCACCATACCCCGGATAAGCCCGATCTCCTGGGCCATGGATGCGAGAACCGGCTGTATGATCCTGTCAAGATCCAGGCTCTTGTCAAGCTGACGGCTTATCTCAAAAAGGAGAGTTAATTCCTGTATCTTCCGCTGGTAATGTTCTTTCTGGGGAATGGTCTCCATCGTGATAATATCCTACATTAATGTAGGAATCGGGTCAACAGCATGTTAAAAAGTTGACAGAGGGAAGATTCTGTTGTAAAGCAGAATAATGAGGGAACGAATTGAACGGAATCAGCTGGCTATTTTACGGCTGCTTGGAGAAAGGGAAGATCCTGTATCAAGTACTGCCTTGATGGAAGAGTTTAACAGAATGGGAATAGAGATGAGTGAGAGAACTATTCGTCTCTATCTGGGGGAGATGGACCGTAAAGGATTAACCAGGTATATAAAAAAGCACGGAAGGGTTATTACCCAAAAAGGGCACCAGGAACTGGAAAAGTCACGGGTTTTTGAAAAGGTCGGGTTTATAAATGCAAAAATTGACCTCCTTACATACAAAATGAATTACAATCTAACCTCAAAAAAAGGCTCTATTGTTGTGAATATAAGTCTTATAGAGGAAAAACATATAAAAAGGGCAGCCGGTATGCTGGTTAAAGCATTTGAAAGCGGTTTTTCCATGGGGAAGCTGGTCGGGATCTATTCTTCCGGGGATACTGTGGCCGGAGAGGTTATCCCTGAGGGGTATGTGGGAATCGGTACTGTCTGCTCTGTAACCCTCCATGGCGTAATTGGCAGCAGCGGTATTCCTGTCAGGGCAATCTTTGGCGGTCTTTTGGAGATTGAAAAACGTAAACCCCTTCGGTTTATTCAGATCGTGAGGTATGACGGAACCAGTATTGATCCTCTTGAAATATTCATTAAAAGCAAAATGACCCGGTATCAACAGGTGGTGGAAACAGGAAACGGCCGTATCGGCGCAAACTTTATGGAAGTTCCGGGGGATGCGCTTAAAAGTGTTGTCGATATCAGCAGGGAGATGGAAAAGGATGGCCTTGGATCTTTTTTGAAGCTTGGCTGGCCAGGTCACTCACTCCTTCAGATTCCTATCAGCTGGGGCCGTCTCGGGGGAGTAATAATTGGAGGATTGAATCCGGTAGCCTGCCTTGAAGAGAGTGGAATACCTGTGGTGTCAAAGGCAATCAGCGGTCTGGTAGAGTATGAATCTCTTTTTGATTTTCATCACTTGACGGAAAAATTTGGATAATCCTGCTTGTTCCGGCAAAGTTTGCCGTAAAAATTGCTGTATTTGGTAGTTTGTCATTTTAAACTTTCTGATAAACCTGTTTTTTACTAAATTTTGGTGCACTATTGACAAATTATTACCGAACAAATAAGCTATAAGTACTATTTTATGGCAATATAATGCCGTAAAAGTCGAGGGGGAATAGATGACGAAGCAAGGGCTTTACGATCCGGGGTTTGAGCATGATGCGTGCGGAGTTGGATTCGTTGCAGAGGTTAATGGGACTGCTTCCTTTGGGGTAGTACAGGATGGTATTACAATTCTCAAGAACCTGGTACACCGGGGTGCAGTCGGCAGCGATATGAATACCGGAGACGGAGCCGGTATTATGACTCAGATACCTGATGATTTTTTTAGGAAAGTTACTTCTTCTGAGGGTGTAGAACTGCCTGAAAGGGGTATGTATGGTGTTGGAGTATTCTTTCTTACCAGGGAAAAGAAAAAAGCTGATGCCCTCATCAGGATGATACAGGATTCCCTCCAGGCCGAAGGGGGACAGCTGCTTCTTGTCCGAAAGGTACCTGTTGAACCGGAATGTCTGGGCAAAACTGCTTTGGATTCCATGCCGGAAATTGTTCAGGTTTTTGTACAAGTCCGTAACTTTTCAGGGGAGGAACTTGAACGGCATCTTTACATAATCAGACGGATTATCGAAAAGAAGGCTCTCGCAGAAGGGTATTCTATCAATGACCTGTACGTCCCCTCATTTTCTTCACAAACCATAGTGTATAAGGGGATGTTTGTTGCTCCGCAGTTGGAGCAGTTCTATTCCGATTTACGGGACCCCCTCTTTAAGAGTGCAATAGCAGTTGTTCATCAACGGTACAGCACGAATACGTTTCCTTCCTGGCCACTTGCACAGCCTTTCAGGTTTATTGCCCATAATGGTGAGATAAATACTCTCAAGGGAAACATAAACAAAATGAAGGCACGGGAGTCGACCCTTTCTTCCCCCTTATTCGGGGAAAATATGGAGAAAATTCTTTCGGTAATTGATGAAACACAGAGTGATTCCGCCATTTTTGATTCATCCTTTGAGCTCCTTGTCCGGGCAGGGCGGTCGATGGAGCATTCTATGATGATGATGGTTCCCGAACCCTTTGGGGATCGATATCATATAAGTGAAGACCGGCGGACATTCTACGAATATCATGCCTCGGTTCTGGAACCGTGGGACGGACCTGCTGCCTTGGTATTTTCCGATGGCACGAGGGTCGGAGCAACTCTGGACAGGAACGGCCTTCGTCCTGCGCGGTATGCCGTAACCAGAAGCGGACGGGTTATTCTTGCTTCAGAAACGGGGGTACTGGACATACAACCGGAAGATGTACTGAGACAGGGGCGTCTTGGCCCCGGAATGATGCTGGTTGTTGATACTGATTCCGGCCGGGTAATGTACGATCATGAGATCAAATCACGAATTTCCCGGCAGAAACCCTACAGACGGTGGCTGGAGGAGAACAAGATAGAATTAAAAGGGCTTTTCCAGGCTCCTGATCCGGATATTGAACCTACCGGGGATCTGGACCTTCTCAAAAGAGTGTTCGGGTATACCCTGGAGGAGATCAATAAGATAATAATTCCCATGGCGGAGAAAGGAAGTGAACCTGTCAGTTCGATGGGTAACGATGCTGCTCTTGCCGTGCTCTCGGACCGTCCGCAGTTCCTGTATAATTATTTCAGACAGATCTTTGCACAGGTAACCAATCCCCCTATAGATCCCTACCGTGAAAAACTGGTCATGTCCCTGATGAGCTTTATAGGGAGAGAACAGAATCTTCTCACTGAAGGGCCGCTTCATTGTAACCAGCTGAAGCTTTCCCACCCCGTGTTGTCGAATGATGATCTCCAGATGTTCAAAAAGGCTAATGCAAAGGGACAAACTGCCGGGGTCGTAAACATTTTGTACAATCCTTATGAAGCTGAACGCAGCCTGGAACGTTCTTTGGAGAATATCTGTCTTGAGGCGGATAAACGTATTGATGAGGGGAATACCTTTCTCATTCTCAGCGACAGAGGGGTAGATGCCGGTATGGTTCCGATTCCTGCTCTTCTTGCCGTTTCTGCAGTTAACCAGCATCTTGTTGCATCTAAAAAGAGACAACTTGCAGGTCTTATTGTAGAAACCGGAGAAGTGCGCGATGTCATGCAGCTTGCCACCCTGATAGGTTTCGGTGCAAGTGCCGTAAATCCCTATCTTGCTTTCGAGCTTATAAAAGATCTTATCGATAAGGATACTATCACAGGATTAAAAGATACAGAAAAAGCCTTTGAGAACTATATTGAAGCTATGAAAAAAGGTCTTTTGAAGATCATGTCAAAGATGGGGGTTTCAACTATACGGAGCTACAAGGGAGCCCAGATATTTGAAGCGGTTGGACTGAACAGCGAGTTTATAGACAGGTATTTCCCTGGAACTCCTACACGGATTGGCGGTATCGGTCTTGAGGAGATAGCATCCTATACGGAAGAACGGCACCGGAACGCATTTACTGTTGAGAAGGATTATCTGCCGCCTCTTGATTCAGGCGGGAATATTCATTTTAGAGCTCATTCTGAAAAACATCTGATGAGTCCGACAGCAGTAGTTGCTATTCAGAAAGCAGCCTGGAATAATGACCGGGAGAAGTACAGGGAATTTGCTGAAGAAATCAATTCTACCGCAAGGAATTTGTGCACCTTAAGAGGCCTTTTCACCTTCAAGGAAAGAACTCCGGTTCCAATCGAAGAGGTGGAACATGTAGAAGAGATTGTAAAAAGGTTCGCATCTTCTGCAATGTCCATGGGATCCATAAGCAAGGAGGCTCACGAAACAATTGCCATAGCCATGAACAGGCTCGGGGCAATGAGTAACTCCGGTGAAGGGGGAGAGGATGAAGAACGGTATAAACCTCTTCCCAACGGAGACCTCAAAAGAACGTATGTAAAGCAGATTGCATCAGGACGTTTCGGAGTAAATATAAACTACATGGTGAATGCCAGGGAGCTTCAGATAAAAATGGCCCAGGGGGCAAAGCCGGGAGAGGGGGGACAGCTGCCGGGTCATAAGGTTGATAAAACCATTGCCAGAATACGCCATTCGACCCCCGGCGTTACCCTGATATCGCCGCCTCCTCACCATGATATATATTCCATTGAGGATCTGGCTCAGCTCATCTATGATCTTCATAATGCAAATCCCGATGCACGGGTGTCTGTAAAACTTGTTTCCGAAGTCGGTGTCGGGACTATTGCTGCAGGTGTGGCAAAGGGGAAGGCTGATATGGTCCTGATAAGCGGTCATGACGGCGGTACAGGAGCATCTCCTTTGTCTTCGATAAAGTATGCCGGTATCCCCTGGGAGATAGGATTATCAGAAACACAGCAGACCCTTGTCCTGAATAATCTGCGCAGCCGGATAAGAGTTCAGACTGACGGTCAGCTTCGAACCGGAAGGGATGTTGTTATAGCAGCCCTCCTTGGAGCTGAAGAATTCGGTTTTGCAACGATAAGTCTCATAACCATGGGTTGTATTCTCATGCGGAAGTGTCATTTGAATACCTGTCCCGTCGGGGTTGCTACCCAGGACCCGGAGTTGAGAAAGAGGTTCAGAGGCAAGCCGGAGTATCTTGTAAACTATATGATGTTTGTTGCGGAGGATGTCCGCAGGATCATGGCTGAACTCGGATTCAGAAGGTTTGAGGAGATGGTCGGGCAGGTCGATGTTCTGGAGGTTGATGAAGCGGTTGCGTACTGGAAAGAGAGAGGACTTGATTTCAGCGGGGTACTTTCCAAACCGCAGCTTCCGGAGGGAGGCAGCTATTATTGCACCAGAGAGGATCTTACAAACCATGATTTTGTGAAGGGCAGTCTCGATGAAAAGATCTATGCAAAAATCAAGGGCTCGGTAAAAAAAGCTGAACCCATAGAGGTGTCTGCAAAGATTACCAACAAGGACAGAACCTTCGGTACGTACATCAGCAGCCTCCTTGCTGTGGAGAAGAACGGAGAGCCGTTACGTGATGATACCATCGTGATAAACGTAAACGGAGCATCAGGACAGAGTTTTGGAGCTTTCCTCGTTAAAGGAGTTACGCTCAAACTGACAGGGATTGCCAATGATTATGTTGGGAAGGGACTTTCAGGGGGAAAGATCATTATCATTCCTCCTAAGGGAAGTAAGTTTAGACCGGAAAACAATATAATTGCCGGTAATGTGCTCCTGTTCGGTGCTACCGAAGGGAAAATTTTTCTCAATGGAATGGCCGGGGAACGGTTTGCTGTAAGGAATTCCGGTGCAACGGCTGTTGTTGAAGGAGTTGGAGATCATGGGTGTGAATATATGACCGGCGGAGTTGTTGTTGTCCTGGGCAGGACAGGGCTTAACTTTGCTGCGGGAATGAGCGGCGGAATCGCCTTTGTTCTGGATGATGATCAGCTCTTTGATACCAGATGTAACCTGGAGATGGTGGATATAGAACCTGTCAGTGCAAAAGAGGATATTAATCAGCTGAAGGGTCTTATAAAAGAACATCTTGATAATACTGGAAGTGCTCAGGCAGAAAAAATACTCAACCACTGGGAGGAGTCACTCTCCTCTTTTGTAAAGGTTATACCGGTTGAGTACAGAAAAGTGCTGGAAAGTAACAGTAGGGGAGAAGAATAAACTATGGGAAAAGAAACCGGATTTCTTGAGTATAACAGAGTAACCGGAAAGCATGAGCGTGTAGATAGCAGGATTAAGCATTATAATGAATTTACCGAAAGACTATCGCAGGAGGAGATAAGCAGACAGGGGGCCCGATGTATGGACTGCGGTCTCCCTTTTTGTCATTCCATCGGCTGTCCTCTGGCAAATCTTATCCCTGAATGGAATGATCTGGTCTACAGGAATGACTGGAAGGAAGCCTGGAAACGGCTGAGTTTGACTAACAGCTTTCCGGAGTTCACCGGAAGGATCTGCCCCGCACCCTGCGAGACCTCGTGCACTCTTTCAATAAATGATGCTCCTGTATCTATAAAAGAGATTGAGCTTGCCATAATTGAAAAAGCCTTTGAGGAAGGATGGGTCGTCCCGGCTCCCCCTGCAAAAGAAAGCGGAAAGAGTGTTGCTGTTATCGGTTCAGGACCAGCAGGTCTTGCTGCTGCAAACATCTTGAGAAAGAAAGGACACCGGGTCACGGTTTTTGAAAAATCTCCTGAAATCGGAGGTCTGATGCGTATTGGTATCCCTAACTTCAAGCTGGATAAAAAAATAATCGACCGCAGAATTTCCCTGATGAGGGAAGAAGGGATAGACTTTGAAACGGATGTCACGATAGGAGAGGATATTTCTGTCCGGTATCTGCGTAAATCATTCGATGCGGTTCTTGTAGCTATTGGGGCGGGAACTCCCCGGGACCTTCCGGCGGGAGGAAGGGGTCTTGAGGGAATTCATTTTGCCCTCGAGTTTCTTTCTGATGCAATAAAGCTCAGTTCCGGAGCGGTCGGCATTGAAGATATTATCTCTGCAAGGGGGAAAAACGTTCTTGTTATCGGAGGCGGGGATACCGGTTCCGATTGTGTTGGTACGTCCATACGCCAGGGTGCTAAAAGTGTTTTTCAGTATGAAATAATGCCGAAACCTATGGAATGGAACAAGACATGGAATCCTCAATGGCCTGATTGGCCTAAAATTTTAAGAACCTCAACATCTCAGGAAGAAGGCGTAACGCGGGACTGGAATATATCTACCCGGTTTTTTTCCTCCCGGGACGGTATTCATTTGAATGAAGCTCATTTTGTCAGACTTGAATGGATTTTTAACGAAAATACCAAACGATATGAAATGAAGGAACTTCCCGGTACTGAGTTTAGTCAGAAAGTGGATCTTGTCCTTCTTGCAATGGGTTTTACCCATGTCAATCAGTCAGGTTTGGTAAAAAATCTTAATGTTGCTCTGGACAGCAGGGGGAATATAAAGGTCGATGATGGTTTTAAAACGAGCGAGGAAGGGGTTTTCGCGGCCGGGGATGCTGCTACCGGTACATCTCTTGTTGTAAGGGGGATAGACCAGGGGCAGAGAGCGGCACAGGCTGTTTCAAAGTATCTTTTTTCACTATGATGCAGTATACTTAGGGGTGTTGTCAGGAGGAAGAAAATGAACTTTAACTACTACATGCCCACAAAGGTTATATTTGGTGCCGGAAGGCTGGAAGAACTCGGAGAATGTGAGCTCCCCGGAAGGAAGGTCCTTGTCGTTATAAGCGCGGGAGGATCCATGCGCAGAAACGGGTATCTGGATAGAACCATATCGCTCCTTGAAAAAAACGGAGTAAAGAGTGTGGTCTTCGATAAAATCCTTCCTAATCCTGTTCTAGAACATGTGGACGAGGGAGCTGAAGTCTGTAGAAAAGAGGGATGCGATTTTGTTCTCGGACTCGGCGGCGGCAGTTCAATCGACAGTGCCAAAGCCATAGCGGTTGCTGCACCTAATCCGGGGAGTTACTGGGATTACGTTTCCAGTGAAACCGGCGGCGGAAAACCTCTCCCCAATAAGGTCCTTCCCATAGTTGCAGTTACAACTACTGCAGGGACAGGGACTGAAGCGGATCCCTGGATGGTTGTTACCAATCCTGAAGCAAAGGAAAAAGTGGGATTCGGCAACGATCAGACGTTTCCTGTACTTTCCATAGTAGATCCCGAGCTTATGCTTACACTACCCCCGAGACTTACCGCTTATCAGGGTATGGATGCATTCTTTCATTCTGTGGAGGGATATCTTTCCGTAAAGCATCAACCGGCATCGGACTACCATGCTTTGGATGCAGTAAAACTTATAACTCAAAATCTTCCAAAGGCTGTTAAAAACGGGAAGGACCTTGAGGCACGCAGCCTCGTTGCATGGGCAAACACTCAAGCCGGTTTTGTTGAATGTCTGTCATCAAACACAGCGCACCATTCCATGGAGCATGCAGTAAGTGCCTACTATCCTGAGGTACCCCACGGAGCAGGTCTTATCCTGACATCTGTTGGGTTTTTCAACTTTCTTGCCGGGAAAGCCCCGGAACGGTTTTCTGCCCTGGCGGAGGCAATGGGTGCGATTGATTTTATTGCAGGACTTAAAAAACTGATAATTGATATCGGTATGGAACGCCTTTCTTTCAGCGAGTTCGGTATTACAAAGAGTGATGCCCGGAGATTTGCAGAGAAATCTTTTTCATCCATGCCCAGGCTTTACAAGCTGACTCCCCATCAGTTTACTGTAGATGAGGTAACCGGGATTTTTGAAACGGTAATTGATTAATGGGAACAAAAAGAAACGTTTCGCAGGAGATTATTGCAGTTTTAAAAAGCGCGGGCAATGCTGACTATGCAGCCCATTCAAAACGTTTCTTCAAAACCGGGAAGGGTGAGTATGGTGAGGGAGATTTGTTTCTGGGAATCAGGGTCCCTGAAATAAGGAAATTCGTTGTCCGGTTCGCCGATGTACCCACAGCTGAAATTGAAAAGTGCTTCTCCTCTCCCTACCATGAGATCCGCCTCTTCGGTTTTCTGTCCCTGGCTTACAGGTTTAAAAAAGCAGATGCTGCCGCTCAAAAAATCCTCTTTGATACCTATGTGAGGAATAAAGCCTCTGTTAACAACTGGGA
>JANTFL010000091.1 GCA_024763455.1 Sediminispirochaeta sp.
TGACTTTGGGAAAATTCCGCAGCAGCTATGGAGTATTTGTAAACCTTACGGAATCTCAAAAAAACAGCCTTATTCAGTCGGTAATTGACGGTATGAGTATTGAAGAAAAAATTGGGCAGCTTTTCATGCTTTCCCTGCGCCGTACAGCTGAGGGAAAGGCAATTCTTGAAATGGATGATTATACCCGTACCTACATGGATTCCTACAAACCAGGAGGGATTATACTCTTCAGCGTTAATTTTAAATCTCCACAGCAGACTAAAACATTTATTCAGGGACTTCAGAAAAGCAGCAGGATTCCCCTTTTTATAAGTACCGATGAGGAGGGAGGAGCTATCAGCCGCCTTGGGGATGTTCCCGGGATGGGGGTAACTCCCCTTCCCTCTGCCTGGGAACTGGGAGAAAAAGCAGATCCGGTGTTTGTGCAAACCAAAACGGCAGCACTTGCCTCGGATATGACGCAACTTGGGTTCAATATGAACATGGCCCCCGTCGCAGATGTTCGGAGGCCGGGACCCGGGGATGTAATCGGTGTTCGATCTTTCAGCTCCGATCCGCTCACAGCCGCACTGATGACAGCTTCGGTGGTCCGGGGACTTGAGAAAAACGGTATTTCAGCTGTACTTAAACATTTCCCGGGACACGGGAATGTAACCGGCGACAGCCATATGGGTGCCGTACAATCCCTTAGTTCTTTAAAAGAGTTCAAAGAAATCGATTTTGTACCCTTCCAAAGCGGAATAGCAGCAGGAGCTGATTTTGTAATGGCAGCTCATATCTCCGCTCCGGCATTAACCGGCAGTACAACCCCGGCCTCTCTGTCTTATGGAATCCAGACCCGGATACTCCGTGGAGAACTGGGTTTCAAAGGAATAATTATAAGCGATTCCATGGACATGAAAGCCATAAGCAAGAATTATCCCCCCGGCGAAGCAGCACTGCAGGCCTTTCTGGCCGGAACTGATATACTATTAATGCCTCATTCTGTTCCAGCCGCTCAAGCAGCCATGCTTCAAGCTGTTACAGAAGGCACTATTAGTTCCGAACGCCTCGAACGTTCCTTGACCAGAATACTGAGACTCAAATTTGAGAAAGGGCTTTTTGATAATAGTGAGGCAACCAAATGAGATTGGAGAGTTAAATTACAAGTGTTGACCCCAAGTGAATTTATTGCTCTGTATGATAAGTAAAAACTTTGACAGATCCCTATTTTAAAACCAGTCCTCAATATGAAGATTCGGGACTCTATCAAATTCTTTTGTGTTATGAGTAACCAGTATCCCGTTATTTGCCAGTGCTGTTCCGGCTATTAGTGTATCAAAAGGTCCAATAAGCATCCCTTTTTGTTCCAAAAGCACTCGAATACCTGCAGAATACTTTGCTTCTTCTGCACCGAATGGCAATACTATTACTACTGACATTAAATTATTAAGCTGCTCTATTCTTTTTTCCGGCAATTGCGATTTCCCTATTCCTACCTCAAGTTCAAATAGAACTATTGCAGGTATGGCAATTTCTTTTGGCGGAGTTCCAAGGAGATTTCTGCTGACATTACCAAGTCCCTTGAAAAAATAAATAAGTATATTTGTATCAAGAACATACATTAAAGTTCTTCCCTGGTGCTATCGCTGCTGTAACTTTCCCTTATTTCCTCTACTAATGGGAAATCTTCCCAGGCCCCGGAAAGATTTACAACACTTGCCGGCCACTCATCTACTATTCTGGCTTCAATTGCTCCTGCAATCCATTTACTTATAGAAAGTTTAGCTGATTTTGCAGCAGACTTCATCTTGGTTTCAATTTCGTCTTCCAGATAAATTGTTACCTGTCCCACGCTGCACCTCCAATAACTTATATGTGTAAATATATGTGTTTTTAATTCTATTGTCAAACAAGATTGATACTATACTTCCCCAACGGAATCAGCACCACAAACTCCGTCTCCCCGCCTGAAACAGAGGTCACGTTTATCTTCCAACCGTGGGATTTTATTATAGATGCAACGTTGGCAAGACCGAGGCCGAACCCCTCTTCATTTCTTGCAGAAGACCCCCGGTAAAAGGGTTCAAATACATAGGAAAGATCTTCTTCCGGGATTCCTTCACCATTGTTTGCAATGCTGATTCGAATCCCCTCCGGGACCTCGGCTGCTTTGAATAAAGCCGCAGAATCCTTAAAAGAATAACGCAGGGCATTATGAATAATATTATCCAAAGCCCTTCTTACAAGCTGGGGATCCATTAAAATCTGCCTGTCACCGGGGACAATTATATCGGTAACCAAAGAGCGGTGTGCGATCTCTGCATCAAGAGAAGCCGCTTCTGCAAACTCGACAAGGAATTCCCTCAGTTGGACCTGCCGGAAAGATTCTTTCCAGTCTTCTGTTTCCAGCTGTATAAAGGATATAAGCTGATTAATCCTGTCAAGAAGAAGTGATGATTTAGCCTTAATAATTCCTGCGTATTTATCGAGGGTTTTACTGTCTTCTGCATATCCCTCCAAAATTGCATCGGCATAGCCGCTGATGGAGGCAAGAGGGGTTTTCAGATCATGGGAAACACCCATAAAAAACCGTGATCTTCGTGCATTATCCTCTTTTACCTCCTTTGCCATAAGATTAAAGGAACGGGAGAGAGAAGCTATTGAGTCGTTTCCTTTTACAGGAAGTTCTATATCATACTGTCCGCTGGACAGTTTTCGGGTAGCCTCCTCTATTCGATGCAGGGAGGCATTAATTGAGCGGATAACCCCGAGGGATAGAATCGTCAGAACGGACAGCAGGCTCAAAGGAGCAAGAATTTGAAACGGAGTATTTCTGAACATTGTATATTCTTCAAAAACCGGGAAGTAGGTTAAAAGCAGAGCATCGGTTCCATCGGTAAAGGAAAAGAAAAAAGCCTGCAGTTTGCGTCCGTTTTTAAGGGTTTGGTAGCTGCTGCTGTTTGAATCCAGTATTGTGTAAGAACACTCAAGAGGAAGATCTATCAGGAAGGTATCCAATACCCCCCTTTCTACCGGCTTTTTAACCATCTCCGACAGGTCGTGGTAGGTCTGTAGCTGAGCGTGGAATTCCCGTATATTTTTTACCCCCCCGAAGGAAAATCCCACCATGGTTACTATTATAATATTGGGAATAAAAACGGTTCCAATAATAAGAAGTAAAAATCTTGTCTTAAGGCTCAACTATCCGCCGTCCTTATTAAAAAGGTATCCCTTCCCCCGGATTGTCAGAATAAATTCGGGATTGGAAGGATCTCTCTCTATCTTTTTCCTGAGTCTCTGGATATACACCGCGACAGAAGTAATATCACCGTATGCCTGATTCCATACAGCACTGTAGATCTCAGATGACATAAATACTTTCCCCGGATGCATTACCAGGAACCGGAGCACGTCAAATTCCTTTGTCGAAAGGACAATCCTTTCCCCCTCTTTAAAAAGGGCGTATCCTTCGGGGTGCAAAACGTATTTTCCAAAACTAATACCGGTTGAGGATTCTCCGGGAGTTTTAAGCCTTCGAAGCAGTGCCCTGACCCTGGCAACAAGAACCTTGGGAGCAAAGGGTTTCGTCACAAACTCATCTGCTCCAAGCCCCAGGCCGAGTACCACATCTTCATCTGCTTCCCTCGCTGATAGGATAAGCACCCCTGTGGTTGATCTTTTTCCGAATATCTGCAGGAATTCAAACCCATCCATCCCGGGAAGGTTGATATCGAGAATGATCAAGTCAAAGGAGTTATTTTTCAACAGATCGAGTCCTTCTTCCGCAGTAGAGCACAGAACGGAAGATATCCCGTCCTTCTCCAAAAAGAGCTGAACCAGCTCCCCCAGCTCTTTCTCATCCTCGATAATCAAAACCTTTGCATTCATTAAAAGGCTGTTCCTCCAAGAGAAAAAGTCAGGGATGCACTTATCGAGTCCCCAAAGGGGGTGTATTCATCCCCCGCTTCGCCGTAAAGGTACGATATCCCGAGGGATATAGCAATATCATCCAGACCATTAAAGGAAAGCGACGGTTTTACCATTCCCGAAGCGTCAGAAAAGTTACCGAGATAAAAAATACTTAATGAAAAGTCGCTTTGCAGCATACCGCTCCACGTTACCGATGCAGCACCGTAATGGCGGCCGGTTTCAGCAATATCGGACAGGGACAGAGCGGTCAAACCATCCAGCGGATAAACCGGCGGGATTACCCCTGTTAAAACACCCAGTACTGTCTGTCTGTTTGCTGTCACAAAATCCTGGTCATCATAGGCGTACCCCTCACCGTTGAACAGGTACTGCCCAGTAAAACTCAGGTTAAAATTGGCAAGGTCATCACTCCAGGTGTACATGGTACCGATGGTTCCTTTGTAGAATAAGGTAGTATCGTAGGTTAAAAGCGAGTAATCATCCTGTACAAAGGTCTTGTCCGACCCGTAGGTAACAACCCCTTCGGCAAACAGGGAAAAATCTCCAACCGCTGAAGTCAGCGTTGCCATTGCGGCAGGGGCATGATCTTTCTGGTAGTAAGCCCCGATGCCCAGTTCAGTTATACCGAATACAAACTCCGCCATGGGAGCTGCAGCTAATTCCGATGCAGATGTTATACCTTCAGGGGCAATAACATACAGATACAGATTGTTCAGTCCGAAGGGAACGTTCATTTTTACAGAGACCGGTCCTTCCAGCTCTGCATCCGGATTTTCAGGATCCACCCTGCTTAAGTTAAGCAGATCCGCGGGGCTGAAAAAGTACCCTACCCCCCAGTTGACGGTACTTTTACCTGCTCTGAAAAAGACTTTGTTATCAATATTGAAATCGGAAAAGAGTTCTGTTACGTGGAAGACATCGGAAAAGTTACGTGAAGTATCGTAGGTAAAGGGATAGGATACATCAACCTTTCCCAGCACCCGGATCGAATCATCCGGTCTTGCATCGAAGCTGAGGGTTGTTCCCAGATCCAGATCAAAGGAATCGTCAAGAGAATCGATGGATGGATTTACAAGATCATCTTCAGTAAGAGAGGCGGAGGCACTGAAGTGATACTTCCCTCCAAGAACGACTCCGGAATCTGAGGTAAGGAGCTCGGTAGTTAAATCGTTTCCCCCGGTATCTTCAGGAGCTTCCTCAACGAGTGCACTGCTGTCATCGCCAAAGAGATTATCCGTTTGTATTGTATCATCGCTTTGAGCGAATACAGATACTGAAATCAGTATGACAATAATGGTTAAAAAAACAGTTCTTTTATTCATACTATGCCTACCTGTTTACCCTCTCCACGTAGGATTTTGTAAATATGGTGTCCGGTAATGTCTTGGTCGAGATATTGGTCATGCTGATCTGTGTTTTCTTTCCCTCAATCAGGTCATCAATAAAGATCATAACAGTTGGAATATATTTCCCCGATACTTTTGTATATTTCGGGTAGAGACTCGTCCGCATAAGACGGCCGGTTCCGCTGTAATCCTCGGATTTTAAAACAAGATTCGTATCTTTTGTAATCCACAGCTTTTCTTTTGGATAGGTTACTTCATCGTTTAGTGCCTCAAGATCCAGGATATAGACACTGAACTTACCCAGTTTCCCCTCAGTGATGGTAGTAACTTTATAGTCCTCTGCAAGGCTTAGCACTCTGAAGTCTGAGTGTTTGGCATCTGTTCCCCCAAAGGAATCCTTCATGGAGGTATGATTGAACTTCCTGCTCTCCGGATCGTAGAACCAGAGGTTATCGTCTACTCTTAAATACCCCTGCCCTTTTTTCGATTCAGGTTCCAGGAACAACATAAGGAACATATCCTTGTCATCCCGGCGGAACTGCTGTACTTTCATTTTCTCAACACCCTTATCAGGGTCCTCTGATATCATGGTCATGACCGCGGAGAAATCGGTGGTTGTAAGATTCCTCGATTCATCTATTGTATTCAAGATGTCATGGGCCTCATCTAGTGTCAGGGCATTAAGACCCGCTGTACCTGCCATCAACAGGAGGGTAAATAATATATGTAGTGCTTTTTTTCTCATAAAAAATACTCCTTTTCTAATATTGTGTTCTCAAGGCATCAGCCACTTTCAGCTGTGCTGCCTTTCGTGCCGGAAGATATACCGAAATAAGTGTCATCCCGGAAAGGATAACAACAACTTTCATAACTCCCGGAAAAGTTGTTATAAAAAGTAGGTGCCGGTTCAACAAAAAGAATCCAAGTGATGATTCCGGTTTAAAAGCTATTGCTCCTACCCCGGTAGATATAATCAGGGCAATGACAAGACCGGCCAGGGCACCTGCAAGAGAAAGAAACAGTGCCTCAAAAAGAAAGATATTCCGGATATCCTTTTTGTGCATTCCAATTGCCCTGAGAGTCCCAATTTCGCGTGTTCTTTCAATAAGCACCATTCTAAAGGTGTTCAACAGTCCTACCATTGTTATGGTAAGCAGGATAATAAACAGGGTCAGGGCCACTGCATTCAGGATATTGATCATCTGGAGTACCGGTTCCATTACATCATTCAATGTTGATACGGAAAATTTTGTTCCTTCCCAGGGATCCTCTGTTTTAGTCGAGCCCCCCATGAAAAAGCCCATTGATTTCTGGTGGGCATTGTTCTCAGTATCCTTTTCGTCCGGGATATCCACAAGGGCAAGCCGTTTGAGCTCAGAGGTAAGCTCCGCTGCTACTGCATCCATTCTATGAATATCATTGAGATACAGATTCACGTACTGATATTCCCCTTCGCCAAGCCCTAAAAGAGTTCCGAGGTATGTTATATCGGCATATCCGGCGCTGACAAAAGAAAAACCGCTGGTTTCTTTGCTTACAGCTCCAACTACAAAATCGCCGACATTCCTCTGCCCGGTAACAGTATCGAAACGAAGCAGTACTGATTCACCGGCTTTGACTCCAAGCTTTTCAGCAACTGTTTCCGGAATAATAACCGCTCTGGGATCAAATAACGCATCAAAGGAGCCTTCCTTCAGTATTAATGTTTTTTTCAGAAGTTTCTCCTCTTCCCAGTCTACCCCGTACATAAGCATCCGCGTACTTTTGGAGCCGAAAATAATCTCACCCTGACTTGCCTGAGTACGTACGTGGATTTCCTTGATATCACTCTGAACCTTCTCCAGAGCCTTATCCAAAGAAGCTTTATCCCCTATGGTATGCACAACCTTACCGCTGGAAGTAACTTCTGTGCCGTTTACATACACATGCCCCCCCATAAGTGAGGTGAAATTTTCCTGAATTGTTTCGGTAAGTCCAGCAGTAAAACTGTTTAAAAGGATAATTATCATGACCCCGAAGGTTATTGCACTTCCAAGGAGTATACTCCTTTTTTTCTGACGAGTTATGTTCCTGAGTGCTATTTTTACTATATTGCTGCTCATACTTAATTCTCTCCCATTGCTTTAACAGGGCTTATTTTCAACGCCACCGACACCGGATACAGGCTTGCAAATATCCCAATTCCCCCGACAATAATCAGCGATAAAATTACCGCAGATACTGAAACGACAGGATGGAAAACCTTCCCTCCCATAAGGACCTGGAGGAAATCGTTGGAGGCAGTAAAGCCCACCTTTCCCAGCACCGCCGTAATAATGATACCGGCAGCTGCTCCTATAAGTCCGAAAATAAGGGTTATCATCAGGGTTTCAAGGGTTATCATAGACCGGACAAAGGATTTCCGTGCACCAATAGCTCTCATGGTCCCGATCTCTCCGATTCTTTCGGTTACGGAAATTACCAGAGTGTTCATTATGATAATTACTCCGACAACTGCTATTATCAGAATAAGAATGTTAAAAACTATTTTCAATGTGTTGGACATTTTCGCTATAGCACCAGCTCCTTCCAGCCATGAATGAGCTTTTGCATCTATTCCATGCTCATTAAACCAGCTGTTCATTGTTTTAATTGCCCTTGAAGGATTTACGCCTGGAGCCAGTTTTACGACCATGTACTGCCACGAATCGGGATCTGTCTCCCGGTAAAGCTCACGTTTTGATGTATCCCCGAGAATCGACAGGTAATCAATAGTCCCGGCATCTTCCGAGGTATCGGACACAATTCCGGAGTCTCCTTCTTCATCACCGAAAAGGGAGTTTTCATCTATCTGCCCCAAAAGCTGCTTTTCATTTTGACTTAAATTTGCTTCACTAACCTTGTTCTTAAGCATCCCGTTAATAATCCGCATATTTGTAAGATCCAAAAAGGATAGGAGTCTCAGCTGCGGGGAATCGTTTTTAAAGCGGAAAATTCCCTTAACAGGAACCTCTCTTATTTTCGTACCCGTTAAATTATTGATCCCGGTTAAAAGAATTTTGTCCCCAACCTTTATTTCGGCACCGCCGTCGTCAACGATCCGCTTTACTGTATCGGAAGAGAGAACAATCCCTTCTTCCCCTTCTTTAAGGAAGGATCCTTTAATCAGGTCAATGTTATTTTTGAATACTCCTTGGTATCGTTCCGGATTAAAGCTGAAAATAAGGGAGAATCCCTGATCATCCCCGTGGCGGATGCCAACAGCTCCGGCAATTTGAGGATTAAAAGCATCGACAAATTTCTGCTCAGCAAGATATGATTCAATCTCAGGTTCATTTGGAATGAGAGGGATTGCAGAATCAGGATCGCTCATAATACCGTCCATAAACATGGATGGGTTTTTTAGATCCGAGGAGGTAATAACAATATCTCCTGTAAAATTTTCGATGTATGTTTTCCGCAATCCAGCCGCGGCACTGTCCATAAAGGAGTTTCCCACTACAAGAAGCAGGATACCAAGGGCAATAAGAATCCCGATTATCATTGTTTTTGTTTTATGTTTCCAAATATTTCTGTATGCTATCTTTAACAGTACATTATCCATAACTACCCTCTGGAATTGGATTCGATTGTTCCGTCTTTCAGCCGGATAACATGATCTGCTATATCAACAATGGTTCTGTCATGAGTGGAAAAAATAAAAGTTGTACCAAATTCCTTGTTCATCTTTTTCATCAACTCAATTATAGTCTCCCCGGTTTTTGAATCGAGATTAGCCGTAGGTTCGTCAGCGAGAACAATGACCGGTTTTGTTACCAGCGCTCTGGCAATTGCGACCCGCTGCCGCTGCCCGCCCGAAAGTTCATTCGGTTTATGATCCCGCCACTCTTCAAGACCGACCTCTTTTATTAAATAATCAATCCACTCTTTCCGCTGCTGCTTGTCGCCTTTATTTTTCCCAAGAAGCACGGGGAACTCTATATTTTCATACACGTTCAAAACGGGTATCAGATTAAAATTCTGGAAAATAAAACCCAGTACATCGTGGCGGAGATCGGTTATCTGTTTATCTTTCAAACTACTTGTGACGGTATCTTTTATCTTCACCGTTCCTTCGGTGGGTGTATCTATACATCCGATCATATTCAATATGGTGGATTTGCCCGATCCCGAAGGACCTGCAATTGAAACAAAATCCCCGGCTTCAATCCCGAAGGTGACACCCTTTACGGCATGAACTTCAGTTTTCCCCAGGGGATATATCTTATGTACACTGTCAAGCTCTATTAATGACATGCTTCCTCCTCATACAGTTATTGTAAAGAAGATACTAAAATCGGATAAGTAAAGCAATTAATAGGGTCTTAAGTGTTATAACAGGATGTTATT
>JANTFL010000092.1 GCA_024763455.1 Sediminispirochaeta sp.
AGCAGAAACAATCCACGAACTACTCACTTCGGCCATGTACCATGACGAGTTCAACTACCAGGACGAAGTTCAGATTACATACAAAGGGAGGAAGCCGGCGGAATCTTTGGAACAGGTGCTTTTCATATGTCCTGAATGTAAATCAGATTCATCAATGCACTCCCATGGAAATACTTTTAGCTGCGGCAATTGTGGATACGAAGTTATATACACCCCTCTCCGCAAGTTTGAAAGCAGAAACAACAAAGTGATTTTCGATACTATACGGGATTGGTACCGCTGGCAGCAGAATATATTCATTACTAAATTAACAACCGATCTGCATAACAAAGATATTCTCCTTGAAGAAAAAAATCTTATTTTTCATAGCGGATATAAAAGCCGGAAACCCAAGTATTTTACAGCAGGAAACATGATTCTTACAAAAGAATCCTTGCTAATCTCAGACAAAAACAACGATGTAATACAAACTTTTACTCTAGACCGGGTATCAGGTATTGATGCTCAGAACAAGGAAAAACTGGAGTTTTACTATAATAATGTTCTCTACATTGTAAGCAGCAAGAACAAACAATTCAGCGTTAACAAATGGCTTGACGCATTTGCTTTTTTACAAGACAGATAGGAAGATAAAATTGTTTTTTCTTGCTTTTTAAAGACCCGCTGTTTAAAATAAGGTATGAAACCAAAAATTATTTATATAGCAGGATCCAGACAACATTCTGGAAAGACTCTTGCAAGCCTTGGAATACTTTCGCTGCTCAGCAATGATTTTCCGTCTGAACAGCTGGGTTATATAAAACCGGTTGGTCAGCAGGTTGTAAACCTGGAGAACGGAGAAACACTCGATAAAGATGCAGTGATAATAGATACATTTACAGAAATACCTGCATTAGAGATGGAGAAGATCTCTCCGGTACAGCTTCCTGCAGGTTTTACCAAAGGTTTTTTAGCATCAAAAAATCAAAATGAGTATACTGAATCCTTAAAGGACAAAATTAACAGGGCAGTAAAGCTGCTTTCCGGGAAAAAAATTATTCTTGCTGAAGGTACCGGACATCCCGGAGTCGGGGGAATTGTTGGTCTTTCCAACGCCGAGGTATCCAACCTTATTGGCGCAGATATCCTTTATATCTCCGAGGGGGGAATAGGCAGTGCTCTTGATAAAATGGAGGTAGACCTTTCCTATTTCAAACTTTACGGGAGTAATGTAAAAGGTATTCTTTTTAACAAGGTTATTCCTGATAAAGTGGAACAGACAAAACACTATTTAACCGAGAATTTAATAAATGAAAGGTTTAACAGCTCCGGGACTTCACCTATCGGGATTATGGGTTATCTTCCCAAAGTTGACCGCATCATGAACCCCTCAATGAAAGTTGTTAAATCAAGATTTAAAAACCACAAAGTTATAGGCAATCCTGACAATACGCAGTGGGAAATTCCTTTGAACAGAATAAAGGTTATTTCCCTCGTTGCAGAAGCCCTGTATCTTGAAAAATACATAGAACCGGGTGATGTTATACTCATAGCAGCCAGTTCAAAGAACAGAAGCTCCCGGATAATGCGTTACATAAACCGGATGGATGGGTATCTGGGAGGCCTTATCCTTACCAGCGGAGGGACAGTGAAACTATGGCCGGAAATAGAAAGCCTAATCAAAGAAAGTAACATCCCTGCCATCCTGGTGAATGAGGATACAGCAACTGCGGAACAAATAGTGTCAAAAACCTACACCAATACCAAGATCCAAACCTTTGATACAGAGAAGATAAAACTTATCGATGAACTTTTTAAAGTTCATTTCGACTACGATAAATTCCTTGATACATTTGTGAGCAGATAAATTTACTCACCTATGATCTTTATCATTACCCGTTTTCTTCTCTGACCGTCAAATTCTCCGTAGAAAACTTCTTCCCAGGGTCCAAGGTCAAGCTTCCCCTCAGTAATGGCGATAACCACTTCCCTTCCCATGATCTGCCGTTTAAGGTGGGCATCTCCGTTATCTTCCCCGACGTTATGCTTATACCCGTGCCTGCTGTAAGGAGCCAGTTTTTCCAGCCATTCCAGATAATCCTTATGCAGCCCCGGCTCGTTATCATTTATAAAGACGCTTGCAGTTATGTGCATGGCATTTACCAGACACAGCCCCTCTTTGATACCGCTCTCCTTGAGAGCTCTGTTAACTTCAGGTGTTATGTGTACCAGATCGTACCGTTTTTTGGTATTAAAGTAGAGTTCCTTTTTATAACTTTTCACCGCATCCCCCTTACTCTGCAGTATACACTTTCCCCTGTTTTTATGCTATAACAAGCTCATTCAGATAAAAAGCAGGTATACATGAATAGAACTGAAAATAAAGCGATACGGAATATTGCAATCATTGCCCACGTTGACCACGGGAAAACCACTCTTGTTGATTCAATGTTTAAACAAAGCGGGCTTTTTAGGGAAGGACAGCAGATTGATGACAGACTTATGGATTCAATGGATTTGGAAAGAGAACGGGGCATAACCATTGCAGCAAAGAACTGTGCTGTCGGATGGAAGGGGGTAAAAATAAACATTATAGACACCCCGGGACACTCAGATTTCGGCGGTGAAGTTGAACGGGCTCTATCGATGGCAGACGGCGCTATACTCCTTGTGGATGCATCGGAGGGTCCGCTTCCCCAAACACGATTTGTTCTCGACAAGGCGCTCCAGGGGGGTCTTAAAATTATCGTTGTGATAAACAAGATAGACAGACAGGATGCCAGACCGCTGGCGGTACTTGATGAAGTTTACAGCCTTCTTATTGACCTTGATGCAAATGATGATCAGCTTGACTTTCCCGTTCTCTATGCCATAGGGAGGGATGGAATTGCCACAGAATCTCTGGATACTCCGGGAGAAAATATACATATTCTTCTTGATAAAATTGTAGAAGAACTTCCCGGCCCACGGTACAAAAAAGATGAACCCTTCCAGATGCTTGTTTCCGATCTCAGTTACTCCGACTATCTCGGAAGGCTTGCCATCGGGAAAGTGGTGAACGGTAATATCAATTCCGGTGAAAGCCTGGTATGCATCAATAAACAAGGAGAGAGCTTTCCGCTCAAGGTTTCAAAACTCCAAGCCTATTCCGGCATGAGCCTCAAGGAAGTCAGTGCTGTCGGTCCGGGAGAAATCGTTGTTCTTTCTGGAATCGAAGAGGTGCATATCGGCGACACCATCTGTTCAAAAGACAATCCAAAAGCACTTCCGAGAATAACGGTTGATGAACCTACGGTGTTTATGAAGTTTTACAGAAACACCTCCCCTTACGCAGGACTTGACGGGAAATTTGTGCAATCCAGCAAGATTGAGGAACGGCTTAAAAAGGAAACGCTTCTCAATGTATCCATGCAGTTCGAAAATACCGACGATGGTGAAGGATGGATTGTGAAAGGCCGCGGGGAACTGCAGATGGCTATTCTTATTGAGACTATGCGGCGGGAAGGTTTTGAACTTGCGGTGGGGAGACCCCAGGTAATTTTTAAAACCGAAAACGGTAAGAAAATGGAGCCTATGGAACATGTCTATATTGATTGTGCAGACGGATTTTCCGGTATCGTTACTGAAAAACTCTCCCGCAGAAAAGGGAAACTTGTCAATATGACTCATGGTGAAACCGGACGGGTACGCCTCGAATTCAAAGCCCCTGCAAGAGCCCTGATAGGATACAGAGACGAATTTTTGACTGATACCCGGGGAACAGGACTTCTAAATACCTCTTTCGCAGGATACGAAGAATACAAAGGCGATTTTGCGAGACGGTTTTCCGGTTCCTTAATCTCAGACAGATCCGGAACAGCTGTTCCGTACGCACTGTTTAATCTTGAACCACGGGGAATCTTGTTCATTAAACCGGGAGAAAAGGTATATGAAGGAATGATAATCGGCGAACACAACAGAGAGAACGACCTTAACGTCAATCCTACTAAAACAAAGAAACTTTCCAATATGCGTGCCTCCGGGAAGGATGAGGCGGTAACATTAACACCAATCCTGCCGATGACCCTCGAAAGGGCAATTCAGTTCATTAAAGATGATGAAATAGTTGAAATAACCCCGAAAATACTACGAATTAGAAAGATCTTTCTATCGGCTCAGGAGAGGAAGAGACAGGAAAACTATGAACGGTCACAAATTGATACATAAACTGATGAAAGAGTACAACCTGGAAATTGATGATATCAGATGGTATTTATCAGGCATCCTCTCCTCCAGGTTTCTCGCATTTTCCGAATCCCCTGATGAGCTTACCAGATATATCTGGTCCGGTAAGCTGGATAAGGATCTTTACAACATGGAGGAAGCTTTTTTGTCAGATCTCGTTGAACAGTTTGAAAATGATCTTACCGATGAAGCATTTATACGTGAAAAATTCGGCGAGATATCAGCAGCCAAGTGCTCCAGATTTTAATTTATCCAGTATCTCGTCCCGTGGTAAAGGTTTTGAGAACAGATACCCCTGAAGATACTTACAGTCTCTTTCTTTAAAGAAATCGCGCTGCTGTTCTGTCTCGATTCCTTCTGCCACAATATCAAGGTTCAAACTCCTTGCCAAATTCATTATTGCTGTGACAACTTTGTAGTTAACCGGATCGGAAAGCATTCTTACAAAGGATATATCAATCTTCAAACTGTCTATGGGCATTCTGGAGAGATAACTCAGAGATGAATATCCGGTTCCGAAATCGTCTAGAACAAATTTTATATTTTCAAATTTCTTTTTTAATGCAGTAATTACGTTCACTACATTGTCCGGAGTTTTTACGATACTGGTTTCTGTAATCTCCAGTCTCAAATTTGACGGATTTATTCCTGTTCTTTTTATAACTTTTTCGATGCTTTCATGCAGATCCTTCTGCTCAAACTGCTTTGCCGACAGATTGAAGGATACGTAAAGATTACTGCAGGCTTTAGTGTTGAAAATCTGCAGATCCCTGCAGGATCGCTCCATGACCCAGTTACCAAGAATACTGATAAGCCCCGACTCCTCAGCAATAGGGATAAATTTTGCAGGAGAGATAGCTCCAATCTCAGGATGGAACCACCGGGCAAGAGCCTCAAATCCGGTAACTTTCCCATCTGAGGTAACAATTGGCTGATAATGCAGCTTTAGTTCCTCTTTGGTTATGGCATTTTTAAGTCCCTGCTCTATGTCCCAGCGTTCCTTTGCAGAGGAGTTAAGATGGGAATGGAAGAATATATACCGCCCCTTACCCTCTTTCTTGGCCTGATACATAGCCAAATCTGCATTTTTTACCAGCTCTGTTGCAGTGGTACCGTCATCGGGAATCAGTACAATACCAATACTGACTCCTATAGAGACTACGGTGCCGGTCCCCATGCTTTCCAGGTAAAAGGGTCTTTTAATCTCGCTTAAGACACTTTGAGCAATGACTGAGGCTTCGCTTCTTTCCTTCAGACCGTTAATAAGTATAACAAATTCATCTCCTCCGAAGCGGTAAATTGAATCAGTCTGCCGTAAACTTCTTCGGATTCTTTTTGCAGTATGAATGAGAAGCTCATCACCGAAATCATGTCCAAAGGTATCATTTACCTGTTTAAAACCGTCAAGGTCCAGGAAGAAAAGGGCACTAATGACGCCTTTCGATAAACTGTTCAACGTTGAAGCCAAATCCAGATTAAAAAGGTCCCTGTTACCCAGCTCAGTCAGTTTATCGTGGAATGCAAGATGTTTTAATTTTCTTTCAATTGTTTTTCGCTGTGAGATATCCCGTATAATGCAGGTGACTGAGCGACCCTTAAAGTTCCTCGAATTACCGAAAGAGATCTCTATCGGAGAAACACCCCTGTTTTTACTTTTACCGAGTGCTTCAATACTTTTCTTGAGGCCGGATACATTCCTGTGTTCCTGATCGATAAAGAAGTACTTTGTAAACTCTTCCTTGTATCTTTCGAAAATTGATTCCGGGAATAAAATCCGAAATGACTGCCCCAATAATTCTTCCCGCTCATAACCGAACACATGTTTGACAGCAGAATTTACAAATATAATCTTGAAATTTTCGTTGATACGTACAATGGCCTCAGAAATTGTTTCGGAGAGGGCATCATAATTGTTTGCACTTTCCTTAAGTCTATCTATAAGGTTACCGTCCTGATTTATTCTTCTTACAATGGAGAGGAACACCATTCTCCCCTCCCGATAAATAGGAAAAAAGAAAGACTCAAACGAAAAAACACGGTTAAGTTTTGTCTTTCCTCTGAATAAAATCAGATTTTCGGTAATCAACTTCTGGTAGATTATCGATTCCATCCCTATCTTTATACGGGTTAAAAAAACACTTTTATACTCAGGGAACACAAGATCAAGAAAGTTGGTACCGATAAGCTCTTCAGGTTCATATCCAAAGGTATGGCTTACCGATTTATTGGCATTAATGACTTCTCCGGAAGGAAGCAGTTCGATAACAGCATCACTGCTTGAAGCCAGGGCTTGATCAAACACATTCCCCGGGTTTTCACGGCTGTTGTGCAAGAGTCCGCATTCTATGACTAAACGCTGCAGTGATCCGTCAAAGAGACTCCCATGCGATTCTTGCGGGTTTTCAGTGAGTTTAATCTCTTTACTCATCCCTTCCCCTGCCGAAGTTTCTTCTTTATCATCTGCCCGAATTGAAAACACTAATTTTTACTCCATACTTTTATGTAACCTTATAATAATTCCTGATTGCCGTAAAGTATTTTCTTCCAAATATTGACATTTATTATCCTTTAAAGTATTTTCACTGGACATTTTTTTTAGGAGTTTTACTATGCAGGATCTTGAATCCATTGAAACTATAGACAGCTTTATCAGTTCCGGTGATATGCGAATGCTTTATCTCTCACGTCCGGCATGCGGAGTATGCAAGGCTCTCATCCCAAAAATAGAGGAGATGCTTAAGGATTTTCCTGAGCTACTGCCGGGTTATGTAGATCTTGACAAGATACCCGAGGCAGCTGGAAAGTTTTCCGTGTTTACAATTCCCGGAATACTTGTCTTTATCCAGGGTAAAGAGACTATCAGGAAAGCCCGGTACGTATCAGTAGATCAGCTCGCAGGCGAGATAGACCGGTATCACTCTTTGCTGTTTAATTAGTGTCTCCAGAAATGGGGAGTTAAAAGGACCAGTACGGTATACAGTTCAAGTCTCCCCAGCATCATTGCAGCACTTAAAACCCATTTTATATACCCGGGATAAAAGGAATAGTTCAATGCAGGACCAATTTTACCAAATCCGGGACCTATGTTTCCAAGCGTCGCAAGGGAAGTTGTAAACGAAGTAAGGATTCCGTATCCTCCCGATGATACCGTCATTGTAACCGCAAGCAGAACGGTGATATACAGAAGTACAAACCCGGCAATCGGGTATATTATGTCCTTTTTTACCACCTGGCCATTAATCCTCAGGGGGAACACTCCCTTCGGAGTTACCAGGTGTTTCATTTCATTCATACCCACTTTCATCAATGCAGTTAACCGTATAACCTTCATTCCTCCGCCGGTAGAACCTGCGCTGCCTCCGACAAACATCAGGAAAAAGAGTACATTCCGGGAGAAGGCAGGCCAGAGAGAAAAATCTGCCGTTGCATATCCCGTTGTTGTCAGTATTGATGCTGTCTGAAACCCGGCGTATCGAAGACTTGTGGAAAAAGTGCGGTACATTCCCATCAGATTAACTGCAATCAGAATTGTAGCTATGGAGAATATGGCAAGGTACACTTTCATCTCAGTGTCTTTAAAAAACTCCCTTATTCTGCCCGAGATAAGTTTGTAGTAGAGGTTAAAGTTCATCCCGGAGAGAACCATAAATACCGTTATAACAACGTGTATAAAGGGGGAACTGTAGGCTCCTACACTTGCACCCCGGGTTGAAAACCCTCCTGTTGCAAGGGTACCGAAGGTATGGGTAAGGGCATCGAACAGGCTCATCCCCCCGATCATCAATAGTACTGTCTCAAGAATGGTAAAGGAAAGATAAATAAACCATAAAATCTTTGCAGTCTCTTTTATCTTCGGCGTCATTTTGTCCACTGTAGGTCCGGGAGCTTCTGCCCGCAGCAGCTTTAATCCTCCTACTCCGAAAATAGGGAGCAAGGCTACTGTCAAAACAACAATACCCATACCTCCAAGCCAGTGAGTCAAAGAGCGCCAGAAAAGCATTCCATGGGAGAGCGCTTCGATATCCGTCAGAATGGAAGCTCCAGTGGTGGTAAAACCTGACATCGTTTCAAAAAATGCATCGGTATAGGACGGGATTTCCCCTGACAAATAAAAAGGCAACGCACCTGCAACGGACGAGAAAATCCAGCCGAAGGTAACAACAAGAAATCCTTCCCGGGTTCCCATCTGCTTGTCTCTGTTGGACTTGGTCAAAAGAAACATACCAATCGAAACAACAAGGACGATTCCTGATGCTTCCAAAAATGATACAAAGCTCTCATTCTCACCGTATAACAGTGAAATAATACCGCAGAGGAGTATAAAAAGAGAAACAATTATCATAAGCACCGATAAAATGTACAATACTGTCTTAATCTTCATACTACCCGGCTATCATATTCTCCAGTTTTTTTATTGATTCCCGCTCGGTTATGAGTGCAATGTGATCGTTCAATTCAATCTTTAATGCTCCGTAAGGGATGATAGTATCCTTCGCTCTGGTGATAAACAGCACAAGAGTTTTCTCAGGAAGTTTAATATCTTTAAGCCGTTTCCCGATCGCTGCCGAATTTTCGGACAATGAAAACTCGATTACCTCCAGTTTTCCTTCGGATATATCATACACATTTTTGATATTTCCTTTCCTGAGAACCTTCATAATGGAGTTAACGACCGTACTGTTCCTGCTGATCGTAACATCAAGATTAAGATTATGGGCTAAATGTTTGTAGTTATTCCTTATGACGAGTGCAATTGCCTTAGGAATGCCTATTGTTTTAGCATAACTGCCGGTTACTATATTCAGTTCATGGTTGCCGGTAGTGGTTATTATTAAATCTGATCCAGCCGTCTCGCTGTCATCCAAAACTCCCTCATCCATTATATCCTGACACTTGACTAAAGCGTTGGGAAACCGCTCGGCAAGGAATTTACATCGATCATAATCTTTGTCGATTACATGTATATTTTTCTTCCCTCTCTTGAGAAACCGTTTTAAAGCGCCCAAAAATCCGGGGAAAAGGGTCTCCTCGTTAAAGATATAGTCAAGCAGATGGGCACCTACTGTTCCTCCGCCAACAATCAGAATTTTTTCTATCCGCTGGTTCGGCACCTTTTCCTTTTCGAAAATTGTATCAAAGTTCTCTTCTTCCGCAAGGATATAGATCCTGTCATTTTCTTTCAGAACAGTATCCCCTTCAGGTATTATATAATAGTCTTCGCGTATAACAACGGTAATAAGGAACTCAATCCGGCACTCTTCCCTTATAACCCGCAGAGGTTTATCTATAAAAAATGAATCTCTCCCAAGGACAAGATCCCGCATTTGAATCTTGGTATTTTCAAAAAGCATTATATCGCTTCGTGCACCGTGTTTCAGAGCCAGAA
>JANTFL010000093.1 GCA_024763455.1 Sediminispirochaeta sp.
TGCTTTTCGCAGAATATAATCCAAATGCCCTTTTTCTTCGAGAATATCTGGAGGAACATCATCAGTGACAAAGCAGTATAATCCTTCAAAATTATTATTCTGAAGGTAATTAATAATTTCCGGAGTAATGGATTTTTCCTGGAGTTCTACGAACATCCCGTTTTCAATTCTTTGACGCATTCCTTCCAAATCCTGGAGGCAATGATCGGAATCGATTCCAAGAAAAAGCAATTTTGCCAGTTCCAGATCTCTGACAGAGGGGCAATGCCCTTCAATCGCAGAAAGTGGAACATTTTGATGCATATAATTAATAAGGTTTACCGTTTTGCTTACATTTTTACCTGATACTATCTGGGAGAACATACTGATAAGATTGCTATAGTCCATTACTTCTCCAAGACAAACTATCTCAGGGTAATTTTTAATCAGCTTATCAAGCTCTTTGATGTCAATTGTTCCCCCGGTAGTTTCCAGATTATTATTGGTTGATGGTACAGAACTTGGGACCCCGTAGAAAATATCAATAACAGCTCCTTTGGACACTCTGATCATTTCCTCTATACCGGATAGGCCAAAAACATTTGCTATTTCATGGGGTTCTGACACCACTGTTGTAACTCCATGAGGAATAACCGAAGATGCAAAAGTAGTTGGGGTACAAAGCGAACTTTCAATATGCAGATGAATATCAATTAATCCCGGAATCAGAGGCTTACCTTCACAATCAATAACAGTATTGGCCGAGAATCCTGCTTTCTCAACATCGCCAAGATAGAGTATTTTCCCCTGAAGAACGGCAATATTGGTAGTTTTCCATTCCTTTAAAAATACATTATAAACTCTTGCATTTGTAAAAAGGGTATCAACCAGCATTATTCTTCCTGTGTAATTGATTGTACTGAATTACGTTCAATCAAGGATCCTGTTAATAAGATTTTTTTTGTTGCGGCATCTCCTGAAAGGCTGTCGAGTAGTAAATTTGCTGCACTTAATCCCGCTTCATGCATATGAAGATCAATAGTCGTAAGTGCAGGTTCTGATAGTGTCGAATAAAGAGAATTATTTCGTCCTATAACTGATATATCATTTGGTACTGATTTGCCCGAGTCTTTAATTGCTTTAATTGCAGCTGATGCCATGAGGTCTGACATACAACAGATCGATGTAGTAGCCGGAAAAACCCGAAGTGCCGATTTGATAACATTGTAGGAATCTATTGCGGAATAGTTCCCGTAAAGTATTCTGTCATCATTAAAATTCAGATCATGCTTTTCGGTAATACGGAAGAAGTCTTTTCGCAGGTACTTTGCATGTTCCCCGCCGGATCTGCCAAGTAACAATAGTATTTCCCTATGACCTTTGTCCAGGAGATATCTTACCCCTGTGGTTGTGTCCAGGTCTTTGATAAGCACCTGATTAATAGCAGCGTCTACCTCCGGAATATTTAGAGTGACAAAAGGTTTTTTTGTTTTTTCTATTTCGGTAATGTTTTTCAGTATATGCTTCATGTCACAAAAACCGGTACTGAAAAGTATATAGCCGTCACATCCTGCACTTTTTTCCAGTTGTTCCTTAACAATCTCAATGGATGATTTTGCGGATGATGGAAAAAATAGAAGACCATATCCAAAAGAAGACAAACGGATTTGGATACCCGAAAGCAATGCGTTTGTATAGTCATTGTTAAACAATGGCAGGATTGTAGGGATAATAATCCCAATGAGTTTAGATTTTTGTGTTGACAAACTACTGGCAAATACATTTTTATGGTAATTTAGTTCAAGAACTGCTTTTTCAATTCTTTTTTTTGCTTCTGTTCCCACTCTTTTGGTGTTTTTGTTATTTAAATAAATAGATACGGAAGCCGGAGAGACGCCTGCATGTTTTGCAACTTCTTTGATACTGCTCATTGACCCCATTCTTTGTAAAAGAAATTAAACGTTTAACTTATTATTTGCACATTACAATCCTGCTGTCAAGCGATTAAGGGGATTTTATAGTGGTTCTATCTCAATTCTCACTTGACATATAGGATTATTAGTATAATATAAAGTTAAACGGTTAATGTATAACATATGTTCAACAGAGTTCTACTTTTCATACTGTATATCGTATTAAAAATGGAGGATTTTATGAAGAAGACAAGAATTTTATCTGTGATACTGTTTGTTTTAGTTGCAGTAAGCTCACAAGTTTTTGCAGCAGGACAAAAGGAAGCTGCTCCTGAGGCACCTGGTGATTCAATGCCCTACAAGGGTCAGGAATTAACTGTTTCCATGTGGGGTTATAATATGGATCTTCTTGAGAAGAACATTATTAAACCATTTGAAGAAAAATATGGTGTTAAGATAATTGTTGAAACCGGTAACAATTCAGCCCGTTTTACGAAGATGGTGGCAAGAAAGGATAATCCATTGGTAGATGTAGCTTTATTTGCTGGTTCATGGGCGTATAAAGCAAAGGAAGAGGGGATTATTAAACCATATAATCCTGATAAATTGACTAATCTGTCAGCGCTGATGGAGAATGCAAAGGATCCTCTGGGGGGCAGATATGCAATCGGTTACACAATTCAGCATTTAGGTCTTTTTTATCGTACGGACAAGGTAGCCGAAATAACTTCCTGGAAAGATTTATCACGGCCTGAACTCAAAGGCGTTCTTTCAATTCCCGCGATTACGACAACCTATGGACCTGCTGTTATCTACATGCTTTCGAAAGCATGGGCCGGTGATTTTGATGCTACAGATGTAGGGTGGCAGAAAATTGAAGAATTAAAACCGTCTCTGGTAACTGCATATAACAGGTCGTCTGAACTTAACACACTCATTTCCCAGGAAGAAGTTTATGCCGCACCTTATTCCAGTTTTGCATGGGGAACAATTCTTGGTTCGGGGTTGCCTGTAGCAAATGTAATTCCGGAAGAAGGCCTTGTTGGATCTTTTAGTATGGTAAGTATCGGTGCAGGTACTAAAAAAGAGGACCTTGCTCATCTTTATATCGACCATCTCCTTTCTTACGATGTTCAGATGGCGGAAGCTATGGATCTTGTTGATTCACCTGCAAGAACTGATATAAAGCTTCCTCCGGAAGTTGCCCAGAATCTGACCTATGGTGAAGAACTTATTTCACAACTCCATTTCTTTGATCATAAAAAAATGGCTGAAGTGCAGGAAGAATGGATAGCCCGTTGGAATAAAATATTTTCAAATTAGAGGAATACTAAGTACGTATTAATAGTTTAGTTGCGGGAATCGGATTCTTAAAAATAGAATCCGGTTTCCTCTTTAAAAAGATATACGAGGTAGTAATGAATAGACTGCATATAAGAAAGCCATTTGCATTATTACTCCTTCCCGGAATCATTTTTCTCCTGCTCTTTTTTATAGCCCCTCTCCTTTTTGTTCTGGTAGAAAGCTTTAAAGGCGCTGTCGGTGAAATTACCCTGTTCCGCTATAAAGAAGTTCTTACCGATTCTCAATTTCGGCTTGTTTTCGTACGAACGCTGAGAATGGCTTTAATAGTAACACCTATTGCAGTATTAGTTGGATATCCTTCCGCTTATCTCATGACAAAACTGACAACAGCAAAAAAATCGATTCTCATGTCTCTGGTTATCCTTCCGTTAATGACAAGCCCTGTTGCACGGACCTATGCCTGGATAGTTATCCTCGGTAAATACGGTATTGTCAATCAAACTCTCACTTCCATAGGATTTCTTAAGGAGCCTGCTCGTCTCATGTACACAGAGGGAGCTATTATTGTCGGGCTGCTCCAGCTTTTCCTTCCTATAATGATTCTCACTCTGGTAAGTGCTATGGAAAATGTTCAGGAGGAAATTGAAGAGGCTGCTCTTAGCCTTGGGTCCAGTAGGGTCGGATGCTTTTTTAGAGTAATAGTCCCCTTATCATTTGATGGCCTTCTTATGGGTGTTGCTTTGGTTTTTACAGGCAGTATAACAGCGTATGTTACTCCTGCAATATTAGGGGGGGCAAAGGTTCTTACTTTATCAACTCTTATGCGTCAGGAAGCTCTGGTTTTAATGAACTGGGAGGCAGCTACTGTTATTGCCGTAATTATGATATTGACTACTTTAATTCTCTACAATGGATTAAGACTGTTTAAACCGAGGACACTCGTATGAAAAAGTCAAAACTACTCATTCTTATAACAGTTGTCATGTTCGTGTTTCTACTTGGACCTTTTCTTGTTATTATCATATCATCTTTCAGTAATAATGCTGTAATGAGGTTTCCTCCTGAAGGATTTTCATTAAAGTGGTATGATAAGGTTCTTAATATTGAGATGTTCAGATCAACATTCTGGATGAGTTTAAAAACAGGACTTGCTGCAACCTTGACTGCCCTTGTCCTTGGTGTTCCTGTTGCATACGCTAATGTCAGATACCGCTACCGAGGGAAAAATATACTGGAACTTGTCTTCTCTTCACCTGCGATTGTTCCAGGTCTTGTTATTGGTTTTTCTTTATTAAGGTTTTTTATTTATGTTACAAAAATTCCTGTTCTTACAGGTCTCTATCTGGGACATACAGCAATCCTTTTCCCGTATACTGTAAGAGTTGTCTCAGCAAGCCTCCGTAATTTCGACAAGGGTATAGAGGAAGCAGCTGTAAGCCTTGGTTCGTCTCCTGTTCATGCTTTTTTTGCAGTTGTTTTACCTAATATTCAGTCTGGTCTTGTTGCAGCATTCATCCTTGCATTTATTACTTCGTTTAACAATGTCCCTGTTTCACTTTTTCTTACTGGCCCTGGAGTTGCAACTTTGCCTATTCAGATGCTGGTGTATATGGAGTATTATTTCGACCCGACAATATCTGCGTTATCGAGTATTCTTATTGTATTTACCGTAATAATTATTCAAAGCACTGAGAAGCTTCTCGGTATATCAAAATATATGTAATAAGGAAATTGTATGTCATTTATAGAATTATCTAACATAAATGCGGGCTATACAAAAGGAAACCCCGTTTTAAAGGATTTTCATCTATCAGTTGAAAAAGGGGAACTTGTTTCACTTCTTGGACCGAGCGGCTGTGGAAAAACAACAACTCTCCGTACAATTGCCGGGTTTATTATGGCAGAGAAAGGTAAAGTTGTTGTCGGGGGAAAGGACTATACTTATTTACCCCCGAACAAACGAAATATTGGACTTGTTTTTCAGAATTATGCTTTATTCCCCCATCTCTCTGTATATGAAAATGTAGCGTATGGTTTGAAAAGGCGCAAAGTAGCAAAAGAACTTATACAGGAGAAAATAGCTGATGTTTTAAAGCTTGTTTCCCTTACAGGATTCGAGGAACGCCTTCCCGCACAACTTTCGGGTGGGCAGCGGCAGAGAGTTGCCTTGGCACGGTCAATAGTAATTGAGCCGGATCTACTCCTTCTTGATGAACCCTTATCCAATCTTGATGCAAAACTTAGAGATGAAATGCGTGCAGAACTAAGCCGCTTACAGCACCAGCTGGGGATTACAATGATCTATGTGACCCATGATCAGATAGAAGCACTTAGTTTATCATCCCGAATTATAGTTATGAATGAAGGAAACATTGAGCAGATAGGTACGCCGGAGGATATCTATGAACAGCCGGAAACTCCATTTGTTGCCCGTTTTATCGGCTTTGATAATCATCTTTTTGGTAAGGTGGTGGGCAAATCAGAAGAAGGGCTTTTAGTAGATGTTAATGGTACAACCCTTGTCAGCAATCGTTCTCCCGGCAGTTTTAATCTTGTTAAAAATGGGGATCCTGTTGAATTATACTTCCGCCCGGAAGATATAGAATTGATGGTTGGGAAAGATAATAATAGCATTGAAGCAGAAATTGATTACGCAAATTATCAGGGCAACACTACACAGTATGCTCTTCATGTGGGAGATAATAAAATTCGAGCAGTGCTGCCCGGAAAACCTTTTACAGCAGATGTAAAGAGCATTCGAATATCTATTTCTCCTGATAAACTTATTGTAGAAAAAAAGGACTAAACAGTGCAAAGTAATGAGGAAGTATTAAAACACATACGCTGCAGAAAAGGGGATATAGCTCCTTATGTTATTATTCCGGGTGACCCCGGAAGAGTAAAACGTATTGTTGAAAGGATGGATACTGCTGATCTGTTGGCACAGAACAGGGAATATATTGTCTATACTGGTACGTATAAACAGGTACCTGTAACTGTATGTTCTTCAGGGATAGGAGGACCTGCGGCTTCCATTGCTTTTGAAGAGTTAATAAAACTTGGTGCAAAAGTTTTTATCCGGGTCGGTTCGGCTGGTGGAAGACAGAAAAACACTCCTATAGGCACACCTGTTGTTATTCAAGCAGCATTCCGGGGAGAAGGAACTTCCAAAGCGTACCTCCCTTCTGAGTTTCCTGCTGTTGCAGATCTGGAAGTTACCAATGCTCTGGTAAAAGCATTAAAAGATAACGATATATATTACCAAGTTGGTCTCGGTTTTACCCGGGATGCATACTATGTTCAGGATAAGAAACTGAATTCTCTTCTAACTGATTGTGGAATTAAAGCAGCAGAGCAGGAAGCAGCTGTTCTTTTTATTGTAGGAAGTGTACGGGGGGTAAAAACCGGTGCTGTTGTTTCAACAGACTCCAATATCTGGCTTGAAAAACAGCCGACTCTTAAGGAAAAAGAAGAGCTATTTTTTAAGGGTGAAAAAATTGCAATTCAAGCGGCTTTGGATGCAGTTGTGCTCCTTTACAGAGATGGTACTCACAAGTTTTGATGAAGAAACAGAGCTTTAAACCGGATAAGGCGGTGATAAACAAGGACCGTTTGGTAAACCGTCTTGTTGAATTATGCAGTATCCTTGGTCCTTCCTGTAAAGAGCAAGAAGTTGCTGACTACATACTGAAATTTGGAAATGATAGAGCCAATGATGGTTTGATGCTGTATCAGTTCCCTCCAGAGAGTATACCATCCGAAGGGAATACTTCAAATATTCTTATAAGGATACCGGGAACAGGGAAGGGAGAAATTATTCTTCTTACTGCTCATATGGATACTGTTCCTCCAGGTCAGGATTATTCAATAGTATTAGAAAACGGAATACTTCGAACAGAGGGTGATTCCATTCTTGGGGGAGATGATCGAGCAGGTGTGGCTGCGGCTCTGGAAATAATAGATATAGGTTTAATGTATCCTGAAAGACATGCAGGGATAGAAGTTTTATTCTTTGTGCAGGAAGAGATTGGCGCTCTCGGCTCCAGGCATCTGGATAAAACTGTGATCAAAGCTGACTATGGTTATAACCTTGATGGAGAAACCCCTCCTGGAAGTATTATTGTTCGGGCTCCCAGAAAAGCAAAGTATATGTGTGAAATTTATGGACTCAGCTCCCATGCTGCTCTGGCTCCCGAGAAAGGAATAAGTGCAATTAAAATTGCCGGTACTATTATCAATGATTTGCCCCAGGGGCAGGTTGATTCAGATACTACGGCAAATATTGGATCAATCTCCGGTGGTGGACAGACTAATATAATTCCCGATTATGTCAGGATTATTGGCGAGGTCAGGAGTTTTACGTCAAAGGGATTTAGAAAAATTTGTGAAGATATAGAGAGGGTTGTAAACACTGCCTCCAGTGTTTCCGGCAGGGAGATTTCATTTGCCTGGGAGCACGTTTATTATTGTTATTCAGTTGATCCCGGAGGTCCCTGCACCAGCCGCTTTACAGAGGCATGCAAGAATAGCGGCATTGAACCTAAAATGCTTTCCTCTCCCGGGGGTGGAGATAGTAACAATTTAAATGCTCTTGGTATTGAGAATGTAGTATTCGGGCTTGGAATGCATGATATTCATACTTCACATGAGTATATTGTTATAGATGAATATCTTACTGCTGTGCAAATCTTGAAAGAAATAGTTTTATTAAATAAAAATTAAAAATTTCCTAATTCTTTTTTAATGTTCATTACTATTTTTTCAGCCTCACTTTTAGTTTCCTTTTTATTAAAAGTTTTTATTTTTCTATCTTCCATTACCAGCTCACCGTTAATAATAACAGTATTTACATCCCTGGGACTTGCACAGTATACAAGTGCAGAATAGTAATCGTAAATAGGAAACATTGCAGTCGACTCAGTGGATACAATAATGACATCAGCCTTTTTTCCTGTTTCCAATGATCCTGTTTTACCGTCAATATGCAGTGCTCTGGCGCCTCCTATGGTAGCCATTTCTATAACCTTTGCAGGAGGCATGACTGTTCTATCTTTGTTGTCAAATTTATGTATTTTTGCGGTATACCCTAGCAGGTTGACTACATCCATTGTATTGCCGCTCATTGGACCGTCAGTGCCGAGACCAATAGGAATATCCCTGCTAGCCATTTGTAACACAGGGGCGATTCCCTTCGCTGATTTTAAGTTTGCCGACACATTATGCGCCACTCCAGTACCACTGGCTTTTAGGAGATTTATATCTTCGTTATTTACATAGATACAGTGAGCCGCTGTCAATCGTTTACTGAGTAAGCCTGCCGTGGAATATAATTCTACAGGACTCATGCCATACTCTTCTGCTATTTGTTTGATCTCAAAGGGCATTTCTGCCAGATGACTGAGAACCGGGATATCCCATTTATCAGCAAGGTGAGCTGTTTTTTTAAGATTTCTCATATTTAGGGAGTATGGTGCATGGGGTGCAAGGGCTGGAGTTATTAATGGATGATTGGAATACAATTCAAGGAATTTCTCAGTATTTTCAAATCCTCCATAGGGCTCTTTCGTATCCGGAGATGGAAAATTTAAAATAGATTCTCCTAGTATCCCCCGTACCCCGGCTTGAACTGCTGCATCTGCAACTTTATCCTCGAAATAGTACATATCGGCAAATGTTGTTGTCCCGCCTTCTATCATTTCAGTTAATGAGTAAAGTGATGCCCAATAGACCAAATCCGGGGTGACGAATTTCTCCTCCAAGGGGAATAAATATTTTCTTAATCTATCTGCTGTATCATCAGCCAGGGTTCTAAAAAGGGACATTCCGACATGTGTATGAGTATTTATCATGCCTGGCATTATTATTCCGCCTTTTGCATCTATGATTTTTGAATGCTGAGGAATAGAGGCACTGTGTTCTTCCCCTGAAAAAGTAATGGTATCATTTTCAATAATGATCATCCCTTTTTCAAAAATAGATTTAGAGGAATTCAATGTTAGGACAACCCCATTTTTTATAACTATATCCACAATTGTATAATGGTCAAAATGAGCGTAAATAGCAATATAACAAGCAAGAAATAAACACAGCTGTCTCCATACTCCCTTTTTCTCTTGACAAACAGACTTTTCTTACTATAGTTATTACTACCAGGGTAGTAATAAGAAATGGAG
>JANTFL010000094.1 GCA_024763455.1 Sediminispirochaeta sp.
AACAAAAGACTGATGTCGCTTATCTGTTTCCGGAAGTTGATTCAGAAAAAACTGTGGATGAAATCCCTGTTAAAAGGGAATATGTGGAAATCATCTACGTCAAGGGGGCCATTATTTGGCACCTTATGAAGAAGGACTACAATAAAAGCCAGATCAACAAACTGATTGGCAGGAAACTGTATCAGCAGATGACAGTGAGAAATGTGAATACAGCCCGGCGTCTTGCTGCCGACGGCAAAGTAGTATAGTCTTACCTTAGAAAGGAGCTCATATAATGTTTGATTATCCACTTTCTCACTGGACTGCATTTTTTACTGCAGCAATTCTCCTGAACCTGTCTCCGGGTCCGGATATGGCTTTTATCCTGGGCCAAACAGTTAAAAGAGGAATCCCATCAGGGTTTTCTGCAATGTCCGGTATTTGGACCGCGGACTTGGAGCTCTGTTGATCGGTCTGGGTGTAAAACTTGCCATAACTGAGTAACGTGCCGTATAGCAGATTAAAACGCTATTTCTATCCGCTCTTTGCTCTTACGTTGATTCAGCTTCATGTAAAGGGTTCTCTCTTTCTCGTTGTACACCCATCCGCTGGTATAGTACTGAAACCGCCGGTCGCTGTTCCAGGGAATACCGTGCATCGTTAGTACCTTGAATGGGGGAATCCCTTTAATAACCAGATGATGACTTATTTCCCTTGGAAAAGAAATGTCAAAGATATAGGATCCGTCAGTCTTTTGTAAGGTAATATCTTTTGCAGCACTCCACACCCTCACATCATCAAAATGGTTAACATGGGGGTAGTACTCATTCCCGGTAAATGTATTGTAAAAAAGAGCTCCTCCGTAAAAAAATATATCATCATCTTTATACAGAGGGATACGGCCGTCTTTTTCTCTTAGTTTAAGGGTGCTGACTACCATGGTCCTCCCGATCGATGACATAAGGGGATCCTCTTCCATCTGGCCTATATCACGCAGTATCAACCCGGTTTTCAGGGATAGTTTCAGGTTTATTTTACCGTCATCAAGGAGATAAAGCCCCTCCTCTGCCCTTGTAAGATGGGGGTACAGACTTGACTCAATGAGTGAAAACAGTCTCAGTACATCGTGATACTGATCCTGATTCCCCTTAATGACATCCCGGTACACCTCAATCATCCCGGTAAGAACTGCTGCGGGGAATTCTCTGTCCAGATTAATAGATGCCACATAAGCGTTAAAGGTTCTGAATAATGCGGATGATGAAATCCAGTTAAGCTCCTCTATTAGACCTTCTTTGAGAAATAAGGAATAATCTTTTTCCCCTAAAGCGGTGGATATCTCCTTCTTTAAAGCATCATCGCGTTCCTGTCTCTTTCCATCTGTCACGACAATGCTTCCGGTAAAAGGAGCACTCAAGTATGAAATAAAATCCTTTTGCTTTTCTGCTGCACCGATAAATCTCTGCGCATCGGAGTATCTGCCCCGCTTGAGATCTTCAGCTATCAGCGCTGTAATAAGGGTATTGTCAAAGGAAAAGGAACCGTCGGCTTCCTTCCATTGCCCTTTTTCGGGGTTAAACCTTTCCCCTCTCCAGCTGTTGTACGAATCGGTTATGTATCCTTCGGCCTCAGCCTCAAAAGCCCCGTTATTCACCGGACCGTCCTTACCAAAGAAATAAAATGAGACAGGGTCTGTCTCTCCGGTTTCAAAAAGGGAAAAGACAGCTTTCCTGTCTTCAAGGGGTATACGTATGATTCCTGCAGTGGTATCGTACCGGGACTGTGCCGGAAAAGCATACATCCTCTTTTTTTCCCTGTCGCTGAAAGAATAAGCGGGCAGATAGGAAAGCTGATTCATGGTAACCTTTGCTTCTGCAGGGAGATACGCAGCAACCCGGCCAGCTTCTTCCGGTACAGACAGTTCCACGGTAACAATTCTGGTATCTTTTCCTTCCGGATCGAATACAAAATCCATTCGGACAGAATCTGTAAAGGATACTGCGAGATCACCGGCAGCAAAACTGTAACCGGTAACTTTGATATCTTTCCTGTTTCCGGAAGTATCTACCAGATAAACAGGATTTTTAAACAAATCCATATCCATTCCCGGCAGACGAATGACAAAAGCTGAAAGGGAATTTTTATCAAGACCCTCCTGCCCTGAACCGGACACCGAAAGAGGCCCTTTATGAATGGTAAATGATCTGGTTTCATGATCTATCCCGATACGGGCAAAAAAGCCGGCCAGGATTAGATACAGAACAGGAATAATGAAGTATACTTTTCGTACAGGTGTATTCATGTTCAGCTATCTTAGCAATGAAAGATCAAAATATCAACCTTGTACATTTTCAAATCTATGAGTATAGTAGACTCTTATGAACAGATCCATCATAGTAAGAACCGCATCTTTTTTAAGTATGCTTTTGATCCTTTACAGCTGCAAAACTGTAGAACAGCCGGTAAAGGAAACGAAAATTCCCGAAGAACCTCTGCCTGCCTACGAGAGTATTGGTTTCTACATGCAGGCAGGCGACCCTGATAAAGCTCTTGATGAGTTTGAGAAGGCATACTCCAGGGATCCCGAAGGAACGGATACAAAAAACCTGTACTCATCATTGCTTTTAACAGTCGGGAAAGTAGAAGAAGCAGAGTCGGTGATTCGGGAAGTTCTGGAAAAGGACCCTGAAAATACCGATGCCCTGTACAATCTGGCAATGCTCCAGAGCATAAAAGGGAATAAAGAGGAGGAGAAAAAGGCCCTGGAGAATATCCTGTCGATCGATTCAAAGGATACCAGAGCACTGTCTTCCCTGGGAGAATTGTACCTGACGGAGAAAAAATACGATAAAGCCGAGGAGTCTTTCAGCAGCAGTCTTGAGATTGATCCCGCAGACATAACGGCACGGTCAGGATACGGTAATCTGCTTTTAAGAAAGAAAAAGTACGATGATGCTGTTAAACAGTTTGATAAGCTCGTTGAGGAAAAACCTGACTACTCCTTTGCCTATGCTGACAGAAGCAGGGCAAAATCCGGTCTCAACGATGCGGATGGAGCTCTCGCAGACCTGAACAAAGCGGTAGAACTGGATCCCGGATATTACTGGAATTACATTGACCGGGGCAAACTGCTTCTGTTTCTCGGGGAGAGGGAAAAGGCGCTGACTGATTTTTCCAAAGCAATTGAGATTGACCCCGGCTACTTCTATGCATACATTTACCGTGCGGGTCTGAACAAGGATATGGGCAACCGGCAAGAGGCTGAAAGTGACTACAACAAGGTTATGGAGCTTAAGAGCGATTACTACTTTATCTATGAACCCTTTGCGGTTCTTGAATACGAAAATGGAGATTATACAAAGTCGGCAGAACTTTGGAAACGTGCCATGGAAAGATGGCCTGAAGAACCTTCCTATTTATTAATGAGGGGAATATCACTCATCGCTTCCGGAAAGGAAAAAGAGGGTAGAGACCTTTTCAAATCTCAAATGGGGTCTTTACCACGGGACAGCTATTTCTATGATCTTGCAAGAATGTTTGCTGAACCTGGATACGATATCTTTCTCTTTAACAAACTTGAGAAAGAGAATAAAGTTCCTTTAAAAATGAGGGTACTGTTTTATGCTGCCTGCTATTATAAACTCCAGGGACAAATACCCCTGGCGAATAAATATTTCATGGAAGTGGCCGATGCCAGAATTTACGGTATGTTTGAGACCGATCTTGCAGAAAACGAAGTAAAAGATATTATACACAAATAACGGAGGACCTTTTGAAGGTAAACGCGATTAATGATACCGAAACTCATATCCAACTAAAGGATAAAGAGATAATCCTTGTTGGTACAGCTCATATATCCCGGGACAGTGTTGATGAAGTGAGAAGAATTATAGAAGAATCTTCTCCTGACCATGTATGCGTCGAGATAGATCAAACCAGGTACAAGACAATGACCGAAGGTCAGAACTGGGAAAATATGAAGATAGACAGGGTACTAAAGGAACGAAAGGGATTTCTTCTCCTTGCTAACCTGGTTCTTTCATCCTTCCAGAAGAAAATGGGTAAAAATCTCGGTGTTACGCCGGGAGAGGATATGAAAGAGGCAGTAGAGGCAGCAAAGGATGCCGGAATTCCCTTTTCTTTTGCTGACAGGGAGGTTCAGGTCACATTAAAACGGGCATGGTCAAAATCATCTTTCTGGAACAAGAACAAAATGCTTGCAGCAATGATTTCCTCCGTATTCTCAAAAGAGGAACTCTCTAAAGATGATATAGAAAAATTAAAAGAAAAAAGTGCCCTTCAGGATATGATGGAAGAGCTGGCAGGCTATCTGCCTTCAGTCAAAGAAGTCCTTATAGATGAGCGTGACAGGTTCCTTGCAACAAACATCTTTAAAGCTCCAGGGGAAAAGGTTGTTGCAGTAATAGGGGCCGGGCATGCCAAAGGGATTATCACCTGGCTTGAAAAACTGGACAATAAAGAGATACCGGACAGTCTTGACGATATTAACACCCTTCCCCCGCCCTCAAAATACAAGAGGTTTCTTCCCTGGATAATTCCTGCCGCCATAGCCGCATTACTGGGTATCGGATTTTATAAATCAGGTTGGAACAAGGGATTTGAGATGTTCTTCTACTGGTTTATGGTAAACGGAATACTTTCAGCATTGGGAGCCCTGGCAGCTCTTGCTCATCCGCTTACCATTATCCTCTCCTTTCTGGCAGCTCCCTTTACTTCTCTAAACCCAACCATCGGGGTTGGTATTGTAACAGGACTTTTTGAAGGATATATAAGAAGGCCCCGGGTTATCGACTTCGAAAACCTTCCGGAGGATATTCTCACCCTCAAAGGGTTTTACCGGAATAGATTTATCCATGCTCTGGTTGTCTTTTTTCTATCCAGTGTGGGTAGTGCCGTTGGTACCTTTATTGCATTCCCCTTTCTACTCTCTCTCATCCGTTAGGGTTTAAAATCTTTAAAGACTGCCTTGATCCCCTCTTTAATGGTAGAGACGTTCAGGCAGTCTTTGCATTTTGAAAGAACCGGTCCGGCAAAGTATTTAAAACCCATTTCTGAAGCGGTTTTTATCCGTCTGTCGATATGGGGTGTGGGAAGGATCTCCCCGGCAAGACTTATCTCTCCGGCAACTGCCAGAGCTGGCGGAAACGCAATCTGTGTCCTTGCTGAATAGAGGGCACAGGCGAGAGCAAACTCAATACCCACCTCACCCAGCTTTATTCCGCCGGCAACGTTAACGTATATATCCTGATCTGAAAATTTCAAGGATATATGCTTCTCCAGTACCGCAGCAATCTTCGAAACCCTGTTTGCATCAATCTTATCAGAATATATTCTTGAAAAACCGCTCTTCGAAGGTACTGTCAGAGCCTGAATTTCTATCATAAGGACCCTGCTCCCCTCGTATACAGGAACTGCAGTTATTCCCGGAGGGATAGTCCCCTTCCTTTTTGTAAGAAAGAGTGATGCGGGGTCTGCTACTTCCTTCAGCCCCGTCTCATCCATAGTAAACAATCCAAGCTCATCTACAGACCCGAACCTGTTCTTTACAGCCCGGACGACCCTGAGTCCCGACTCAATATGATCAAAGTACAAAACCGTATCAACCATATGTTCCAGAACCTTCGGCCCGGCAATAACCCCCTCCTTGGTGACGTGGGCAATAAAGAAAAAGGCACTGTTGTTTTCTTTGCTCCAGGAAATCAGCTCATGTCCGCAGTACTTTATCTGGTTTACCGTTCCGGGGACTTTACCTGCCTCCTCGGAGATTATAGTCTGTATGGAATCAAGAATAATAACCGAAGGCATTAGCTTTTCAGCTTCAGCAAGAATAACTTCAAGATCTGTTTCTATCAAGACCGCAATATTCGATGTATCCACATTGATCCTTCCGGCTCTCATCTTGAGCTGAACAGCAGACTCCTCTCCGGAAATGTAAAGGACCTTACCCTTTGTTTGTACCGAACCGGCCAGCTGCATCATCAGTGTGGATTTCCCAATTCCCGGTTCCCCCCCAAGCAGAATAGAGGAACCGACCATAATCCCCCCGCCCAGGACCCTGTTTATCTCTTTTATGCCGCAGTTATATCTAAAACCCTCTTCCACAGTGATGGAATCAAAGGGTGCCGCTCCCGGTTTATTCGTTGTATTTCGTTTCCTCCTGCCGGTGCTTCCGCTGATTTTAAGCGTGCTGGCTGTTTCCTCCATGGTATTCCAGGCCCCGCACTGGGGACAGCGTCCCAGCCACTTTGTCTCCTGATGCCCGCACTCTATGCACTCAAAAAGGGATTTGTTCTTTGCCATAGTCAACTATACTACAGCAGGTTTTTATCCGCAACATAGCCGGTACTCTGTACAAATCCAAATGAAACTAATAGTATTGTACTACTAAATGAGCAGGAGTCAGTATGAATCCCAGAGTTTACGGAATCGGGAACACTCTCATCGATATTTTCTTTAATGTTTCAGAACATAGACTTTCCAGACTCGGCCTCCATAAAGGAACAATGCATCTCATAGACCTGGAAAGACGGTCCGAACTCCTGGAGTTGGAAAAAACAGAGGAACCACACTATTCATGCGGCGGTTCTGCACCCAACACCCTGATAACCCTTTCCCTTTTCGGTGTAATGACCGCCCTTGCCGGAAAAATCGGCAGAGATTCGTTTGGAAGGATCTATGACGAAAAACTCTCGGAACTGGAAATATATTCCGAGCTTAAAACCTGCGGAAGTTCCACAGGCTCAAGTATTATCCTTATCACCCCGGATTCTGAACGGACAATGAATACCTATCTCGGAGCAAACAGGGAATTCGGTGTTGAAGATATAAACCCTGAACTGATTGCAGCTTCCGATTACTTTTATTTCACCGGATATATGTGGGATACGGATAATCAGAAAAATGCAATCCTCAGGACCATTGAAATAGCAGAAAAAAATGGAACAAAGATAATCTTCGATGTTGCTGATCCCTTTGCGGTAAGCCGGAACAGGGAAGATTTTCTCACACTTATTAAAAATCATGTCTACATGACCTTTGCAAACGGAGAGGAATCCCGGATACTGTTTGACAACTATGATGCCGGTGAGTGCGCAAAATCCCTGGGAAAACTCTGTCCCGTTGCTGTAGTCAAGAACGGTAAACACGGTTCATATATCTTTTCAGAAGGGCAGTTGTCAGAGATCCCTGTAAAGGGGAAAGCTCCTGTAGATACCACCGGAGCAGGAGATACCTATGCAGCCGGGTTTATTCTGGGACTGTGCAAGGGGTTTTCGCTTCATGAAAGTGCTCATCTGGCCTCTTTTCTTGCCGGCGAGATTGTGCAGCAGCATGGAGCACAATTCTCCGCTAAAAAGGCAGCAATATTGGCAGAACTGCTTACTACCGGAAAATGGAAAGAATAGTAACTTGTTTTTAATAATAGTAACTAGTATACTAGAGCCAAAAGGAGAATGTTATGAAAAAAATTGTTTTCATTTTGCTTATTCTGATTCTTGTCTCAAGTTTCAGCTGGGCGGGCAGTTTTAATCTGGGCGATTTCCCCATTGGCAAGTGGCTTGATTCCAGATGGAATGCGCTGTGGGAGTTTAAATCTGACAACATCCGGATCCTGAACAGCGAGACCGGTGATCTATTCTATGATTTTGATGGAAAAACCATTGAAAATTTTTCAGTGAAACCATCCCTGAAGGGAATTGTTCTTTCTTTCTACTGCAGGGAGACCGGGAAAAGGTATACCTTTACCAAGGGAGCAACCAACCTGAATCTTGATATGCTGATTAATACCGATACGGGGAATACCTATGAGGTAAATCTTCCCTTTAAAAAGTAAGCGTGTTGCAGAATAGCACTAAAAAACCGGCTGTATCACTACAACCGGTTTTTTTATGCTCCCTACCCTATTTCTTTTAACAAATCGTTAACTTTATCGGTTCTTTCCCAGGTAAAACCATCTTTCCCGAAGTGGCCATAGGTTGAAGTTCTTCTGAACACCGGCTTTTTAAGATCAAGATGTTTTATAATTCCTGAGGGACTTAAATCAAATACCTTTTTTACAGCATCCTCTATTTTTTCTTCCGGTACCTTTCCTGTCCCAAAGGTATCAACCAAAACTGATAGAGGAAAGGGTACTCCTATTGCATAGGCAAGCTCCACTTCACATCTGCTGCAGAGTCCAGCAGCCACAATATTCTTTGCAATATATCTGCCCATGTAAGCCGCTGAACGGTCAACCTTGCTGGCATCCTTTCCACTGAAAGCACCCCCTCCATGACGTCCCATGCCTCCGTAGGTATCAACTATAATTTTACGCCCTGTAAGACCGGTATCACCAAAAGGACCCCCTATTACAAAACGGCCCGTGGGATTTATGTAGTACTTTGTATCTGCGTCTAACAGCCCTGTCGGTTCAAGAACCGGCTTGATAACCTCTTTAATAAGTGTCTTCTCTATTTCATCGTGAGTTAACCCGTCATTATGCTGATGGGAAAGAACCACAGCATCTATTCTGACAGGCTTTCTTCCCTCATACTGCACTGTTACCTGCCCCTTTGAGTCAGGCCGTAACCACTTGATTACTCCGTCATGACGAAGCTGTGAGGCCTTCTGAAGAATTTTATGGGAGTACATAATGGGCGCAGGCATGAGCTCCTCGGTTTCACTGCAGGCAAACCCGAACATCATCCCCTGATCACCGGCACCCTGCCCTTTGAAAAGGCCCTCCCCCTCAGTTACCCCGATAGAGATATCATGTGACTGGGAGTTGATCATGTTCATAACTGCCATGGATTCGTAATCAAGGCCGTACTCCGCTTTTGTATACCCGATCTCCTTTACAACACGCCTAACCAGCTCCTGAATATTTACAAAAGCTTCTGTGGTAATCTCCCCTCCGACAATCACCATTCCGGTCGAAGCATAGGTCTCACATGCTACCCTTGATTCAGAATCACTCTCGAGGCATGAATCCAGAACAGCATCTGAAATCTGATCACATAACTTATCAGGGTGCCCCTCACTGACACTTTCGGAAGTAAAAAAATATTTTCTATTTTCCATTAACAGCTCCTTAGTGATTATCCAAAATGAATTCTTTAGTGCGAAGACCCCTTGTAGAGAATTCTTACCTGCCGGTACAGTCCTTCCCCTTCACTTTTTGTTTCTACATCTTTGTCTTCGTTCAAGGCGGTGTGCACTAGTCTTCTTTCAAAGGGGTTCATGGGCTCGAGAAGTTTTGACCTTTTGGTCTTTTTAACCTGTTCGGCAATTCTTGAAGCCTGCCGGATAATATTTTCTTCATGCCGGTTGCGGTAGTTTTCAGCATCTACAATAACTCTTATACTGTT
>JANTFL010000095.1 GCA_024763455.1 Sediminispirochaeta sp.
AATTTAACCGTATCCATTCCTTTTGTCGGGATGATTGTTACCTTTTTCTGGGTTGTTGGAATTACCAATGCGGTTAATCTGATAGACGGTATGGACGGGCTTTCCAGCGGAGTGGCAGGAATTGCCGCTTTTTTTATGGGACTTTCAGCCTTTGCTTCCGGCAATGTGAATCAGGCACTATTGGTTTTTATACTTTTCGGATCCCTCGCAGGGTTTCTGATCTACAACTTTCCTCCGGCACGGCTCTTTATGGGAGATTCCGGTTCTCTGTTTATTGGATTTGTCCTGGCAGTTCTGCCGATCTATTCACTGCCGAAACCTCTTTCGCCCTATATGCTGATTCTTGCCGTTTCTTTCCTTTTTATCCCGATTCTGGATACATTAGCCGCAATTATCCGGCGCAGAATTAAGGGGGTTCCCTTCCACACCCCCGACCGGGAGCATCTCCACCATAAACTCCTTGCCCTGGGGCTGTCCCAGAAACAGGTGCTGGTTATTATCTACTCTGTAACTCTGCTGATTTCTTCTACTGCTTACCTCTTTGTACTGACGGGAAAAAGCTTTATCATTGGTATACTAATAGCATTGTGGGCGCTGTTTTCGATCCTGTTTTATCTTTTATCCAGGGCGGTGAGGACCAGGCTGTCTTAGAGCTCAGTTGATATGGATATACCAAACTCTCTGCAGAAATCAATAAGAGAGTTATACTCTTTTTCTGCGATAGCTCTTACTATTTCCATATCCATTTCCTGATATTCGTGAATAACAATATTTCTGAAACCAGTCATTTTTACCATCGCACGGGTAGTATTTTTACTTAATAACCCTTTTTTTTCAAGAAGTATAAACGCATCTGCACTTGTCTGAGGCATTCCTGCATGATGAACTGCAACAAGATGCTGAGCCATATCGATTGCTGCCTGACATGCACGCTCAATATTAAGAATCATTGCATCAATATGAGTATAATTATCCAGATCAGGATTTTGGCGGTATTCTTCTTTCATCCGCCGGAGAGATCTTTCAATTATTGCCGCTTTGTTTAAAACAACGTTATCCTGCTCTATAGGCATCCAGAACCTCCTGTCGGTCCATATTAAACTGTACATACATTCCAAGCAAATTTGCACGGACAAGATTTACTTTATCTCTATCCCTTTGATATATAAGTTTCCCTTTAAGAAGGGCTTCTCTGGCATACACAAGATTCCTGGAAGAGATCTCTCCCAGATCAACAAGCCGGCCTAATTCGTAGGAAAGACTGCCCGCAATATCAGCTCTTTTCAATGCTCTCATTTTTTGCCCAGAGTCAATCATAACAGCTAAATCTATATCGCTATCTGCTCTCAACCGGTCATCCAGGATACTCCCCAATAGATATACCGCCACTATAAAAGGCTCTCTTTCTGCCAGTTTTTCTATGCTTTTTGTAATCTTTTGAATCATATTTCATCCTTTATCGGGAGAAAGCCTTCTTTATCCAGTGCTTTCATAATCTCTCTCATTAGTTCATTGTTTATAAAATTGAATATGTACGTACGTGAATTGGCAGAGACAGGAAGAAGAAATTCCCTATCCCTCAATTTTTTTACTATCCGGGAAAGGGCAACAGATGATTTATTATTGAAAACAGTTTTCAGCTGTGCAGTCTTGAATTCCTGCATTCTTGCAGCTAATTGAAGAACTTTATGTTCCTGTTGTGTAATTATTCTTTTTCTTTCCGCTTCTCGTAGGGCAGGTTCAAATATCTTAAGAAGAACATAATTGTAATCCAGCAGATTGTCTATTTTCCGTATTTCACTGCTTAATCCTTTAAGAACATATTCAATCCAAATCAAAAGGCCTTCCTCTGTTCCCTCGTCAGCTTGCTGCAGAGCATTGTAATAAGCATCTCTGTTGCTGCAAAACACAGCAGTCGGGTTGATTATCCTGCCTTGATCTACCCTGAATCCCATTTTGATCATCATTGCATAAGTCAACAATCTTACTGTTCGACCATTACCGTTATCAAAAGGATGAATCCAGACAAAACGGTGATGTACCAACGATACCTTGATAAGGTCGTATTTCTCAGGATGTTTGTGATTTATAAAATTGAATAATTCAATCATTAAATCGTTAACAAGTACTGAATCAGGAGGAATATGCGATGAACCTGTTATTCTTGGGTTTTCAAGTCGATACTTTCCCGGCTGCCTGCTCCCTTCCCGATCCAGATTCTTAACGACTATCTTATGTAACTCTGATATAAAAGCTCTATCAATTGGACTCTTATCTATATTTTCTTCTATAAAATTAATTGCATTCTCATTATTCCTGATCTCCAGTATTGCTTCCGGCTGGTTAGAAGGATGCTCTATTTCATTTTCGATGTATTCTGCAATAGTGGTGTGATTTCCCTCGATTCTAACTGATCCGATACTCTCTAATATATGAAAAAGATGCTTAATCTGAAAAAAAATAGCAGGATGAGTAGATCCTTTTAACGGACGCTTTCTCAAAGTATCAATTTCTATAATTAGATCGGTAACGGGAGAGTCAAAGGGCGGATTTATAATGTCCAGCTTCCTTTCCATACATTATTATACTTTACTTTCATCTTTAAATCAATATAGTTAACAGAAAGCATTCATATATACCTACATTACAAATATTTACACTACAACAACTAACTCAAACACTTGCTTTAAAACATTTTCCTGCTTGCTTATACCAGGTCCTGCAGATTTAAATCTCTTCCGGCTTCCCCAGTTTTTCCAGAAATATCTCTTTTGCCCTGCCGGAAAGAGGATTGTCTTCCCCCTGCAGCATTTTTTTAAGAGCAGCAAGCTCGTCTCTTGAAAAGGTTACCCCCCCGGCCCGGTGCTTTTCAAAGGACTCCGCTGCCAATGGGCATACTTTTTTTACGATATCAAAAATTACAAAGGCATAATCCCGGATCTCTTTCTGCGCATGGGCGTCCATTCGAAGGCGCAGGAAGTGAAACAGATTGTGAAGATCCATCTGCCAGTACCACTCGGTATAAAGGCTTAAAGGGAGATTTATCCGGGCAATCTCCCGGGCGATCCCTTTATCCAGCAGTTTTTGGTAGGTTTCGTACGAGCGCTCCTGATCTTTTATCAAAATCGTTCTGACCTCTTCCTGGAGTTCGGCTGAAACAGGTTCATTGAGCCGCCCCTGTTTGTTGTCCTCGCTCTGCAGGGCAATATCTTTTCCTGAGGGGACGTAGAACTCGTTCTTCATAACGCTGTATCTGCCGGAAATTTCATTCACCTTTGCTGTCCGGTGGCGGACCCATTGCCTGGCGACAAATATGGGCATTTTAATATGAAAAGTAAAACTGACCTGCTCGAAGGGGGAGGTATGATCGTTCCGCAAAAGGTAATCTATAAGCCCCTTGTCCTGCCGGTAGCTCTTTGTTCCTTCTCCGTAGGAGACCCTGGCAGCCTGAACGATTCTTGAATCGTCCCCGAAGTAGTCGACAAGCCGTACAAACCCTTTGTCGAGAACCTTAAACTCTTTATCGAGGACGGCATCCGCTTCGGGTACACTGCAATGGGCCATGGGTAGTCTCCTTATATTAATGCAGTGTACCGTTATTTTTTTCTAATTTCAACAACAAAGTATGATAGAATACAGTATGCAAAGACAAATTATTTCTACAAAAGAGATCGTAACTCCCATTGGGCAGATGCTTGCCGCAGCAACAGAAGAGGGAGTTTTCTTTTTAGGCTATGCGGAAAGCCTTACCCTCGGGTTTGATTTAAAAAAGGCGGCAGCGGAACTGGAAGGGAGTTTTAAAAAAGGGAAAGATGATGCCGGTGAACGGCACCTTCTAAAGCTGGATACAGAACTTAAAGAATATTTTGAAGGGAATAGAAGACAATTTACTGTTCCTGTTATTCTTTCGGGAACTGATTTTCAAAAAAAAGCGTGGGAAACACTTATGAAAATCCCCTACGGAAAGACCTGGAGCTACAGCCGTCAGGCGGCTGAAATAGGAAACCCCAAGGCGGTTCGGGCTGTGGGTAGCGCCAATGGTAAAAACCGGATCGTTATTGTCATACCCTGCCACCGTGTTATTGCAAAACGTAAGGGGCTGGGTGGTTATACCGGCGGGTTATGGCGCAAGGAGTATCTGCTGAAACTCGAGGAAGGCACCATTACTTAAGGAAATTTATCAGCCCCATAAGCACGGTTATAGCTGTAAACCCGATCCCGATCATCCACTGCAGCTGAGAAAACCTGCGGTCCATGTAGTGCTGCATATCCTCGAAACGTTTATCAACCTGCTCAAATCTCTTGTCTACCTGTTCGAATCTCTTGTCAACCTGCTCAAATCTCTTATCAATTTGCTCGAAACGCTTTTCCATGGACTCAAAGCCCTTCTTCATCTGTTCGGCAATATTTTTGAGCCCCTCTTCGACCCGAACCATTCTTTCAAGAAGATCAATCTCCCGCTGGGTTCTGAATTCCAGGATATTCGAGTCTTTGGCCCACTCTCCTAGGTGATTCTGAACATACCTGCCTATTTTCTCAAGTTCCTTTTCGCCCAGTTCCATTACAGCATCTCCCATAAAGGCACACTCCTTCTACGTTAATATCTTTATGTATTAATACGCAGAAAATGTGCTCCTGATTCAAATATAGCAGAATTTTATCAATTAGCAAAGATCAGCACTGCAGAAAGCCCTTTTTACAAATACCCCATTCTGCCTAAAAGAACTGCTGCTCCCGCGCTGCATGCTGTCTCTGTCCGTAAGATCCGAACTCCCAGCTTCATTGTAGTAAACCCGTTCTCTTTAAACAGCAGCCGCTCCCTGTCCGACCACCCCCGCTCGGAGCCGACAGCAAGAATGGCTGAAACATCAGCCGGAGGATGAGAAGCCATCCCGCTCCGCGTCCCTTCAGGGCTGTAGGCAGAAAGGCTCCCTTCAGGGGCAACGTTGTCCAGCACCAGCAACTCAGCGCCGCTTTCCACACAAAGGGCCTGCAGGGTATGTTTAATATCAGGATAAAAAAGAACCTCCGGCACCGCCGTCTGCCCCGCCTGCTGGGCGCCGTCAATCAGGTACCGCTTGTATTCCCCGCTCTTCCAGAGAGTGCTTGACCGGTAGGATTTTTCACCGGTGTCGGTACCGGTGAAAATAATCCGCTCAACTCCCAGACTCACCGCTTCCCGTAAGATCCGCTTCGCACTTATCGGGCGTATGTACCCCACTATGAGGGTCAGAGGATACAGCTCTTTCTTTTCTTCTCTCTTCTCCCAGGACAAGGCAATTCCATCAGCACCTATACTCTCTATCCGGCAGATTCCCGACGGGCCGTTTACCAGACCGCACTTTACCGAATCACCTTCCTTCAGCTTCAATATTTTTACTATATGGATGGCCCGTTCATCCTTTAGGGGAAGAAGGGCAGGGATGCTTTCGGATTCAAAGAGTATTATGTTCATTGCTTTTATAAATACATACTTTATTACGGATTGTAAAGTACGTACTTCATGGTTATAGTAAAGTATGTTCAAAGAACTAAAGACCCTGCTGCCTTTTGCAAAGAAATACCGGAAGGCCTACATCATCGGTTTTATCTGCCTTTTAGCCACCGATGCGGGGGAAATGTACATTCCCCTCATTATAAAAAAGGCCGTGGACAGCCTCGGAACAGAGGGGTTTTCACTTAACCGGATTGGAACCCTTATGCTGATCATGCTTTCTATTGCTGCCGGAGTGGGAGCAGCCAGGTTCGGATGGCGTTACTTTATAATCGGTTCTTCGAGAAGACTAGAGCGGGATTTACGTAAAAAGATATTTGATCATCTTTTAACCCTCTCCAGTACTTTCTTTGGTTCTGTAAAAACCGGGGATATAATGGCCAGAGCGACAAACGATATGCGGTCAGTACGCCGGGCTTCGGGGATGGCTCTTGTAGCGTTTCTGGACGGTACGGTTCTTTCAGTAGGTATTATATCCTTACTCTTTATCAAGTACGGGAAGCTCGCCCTTATTACCATTCTGCCCCTTCCTTTTATCACTCTTTTAATTCTTTTTGCAGGGAAGTTTATTAAAAAGTACTTCAAATCGGTACAGGAGGGGTTTTCACTCCTCACCGAACGGGCAAGAGAAACTTTTTCCGGGATACGGGTCGTAAAGTCTCTGACTATGGAAGAGTACTTCAAAGAGAAATTCCTGAAAGTAAATCTTCAGTATAAAGAGCGCAACATGAAGCTCGTACGGCTGTGGGGGTTTTTCTTTCCCCTTATCTCATTTATTTCAGGTCTCTCGTTAATGCTTCTTCTGGTCATAGGCGGAAGAGCGGTGATAAACAAGCAGATAACCCCGGGAGATTTTACCGCCCTTATAAGCTATCTTGTCATGCTGATCTGGCCGCTCATGGGAATGGGTTTCACGGTGAATATTCTGCAGAGAGGGGCTGCCTCCATGGGGAGAATAAACAGGATTCTTGAAACTGAACCGGATATTGTGTCACCGGCTGATCCGGTATCATCTTTTAAAGAGTCTGATATTGTGGTAAAAGATCTAACTTTTACATACCCCGGCTCTGACACCCCGGTACTCAAGGAAATAAATGCTGCCTTCCGCCGGGGAGAAACCACCGGTATACTCGGAAGGACAGGTTCGGGGAAATCTACCCTCTTAAAACTCCTGCCCAGACTTCTAAACCCCCCGGAGGGGACAATTCTGACCGGCGCAGCCGATATCAGAAAATACAAGCTGGAAGTGCTCCGGAAAAACCTGGGCTTCGTTCCCCAGGACACCTTTCTGTTCTCTACCACCATTAGAGAGAACATCTCCTTTGGGAAACCTGATGCCGGGGACAATGAAATTATGGAAATATGCTTTATTGTTTCTCTTTTAAAAGACCTTGAAAACTTTCCCGGAGGCATTGGGACGGAGATCGGCGAACGGGGAGTAACCCTCTCCGGAGGGCAGAAACAGCGGATTGCCGTTGGAAGAGCACTGCTCCCGGACCCTCCTGTTCTGATTATGGATGACCCCTTTTCTTCGGTAGATACGGAAACGGAAAGCAGAATTCTGCACCGGCTTTTTGAAAAAAGGGCAGGCAAAACTAACATCCTTGTATCCCACAGGGTCAGTACCCTGGGAAGATGCGATCATGTCTATGTTGTGGACGGTGGAAGGATTGTTCAGAAAGGCACCCCCGGTAAACTTCTCAAAGAGGATGGTCTTTTCCGGGAAATTGCAATACTGCAGGGGGAGGATGTATGAAAGAAGAACCCTTAATAAAAAAATACGACCCCGAGATAATGAGAAAGATTCTCTCCTTTTCAAAACCCTACACTCCCCTTATTGTTATTGCCGTAGTGGCGCTGTTGATAGCAACAGCAGCGGAGCTTCTTCTGCCGGTGGTAATAAAAACAGCCATCGACGGAAACATCCTGACCCCCGATCCTGATCCCGCAGCTCTCACCGTAAAAGGGGTGATGTATTTTTTTCTCCTTTTGGCGGTGCTTCTGTTTTCTTTTGTTCAGGTCTACCTGCTGGCATTTACCGGACAGATGGTAATGAAGGATATACGGGTTTCGCTGTACAACCATATTATCCGCCAGTCCCTGAACTTTATGAGTAAAACCCCGGTGGGAAGCCTGGTCAGCAGGGTTACCAACGATGTTGAAACCTTGAATGAGTTTTTTACCTCTGTTGCAGCTTCTGTCCTCAAGGATTTCAGTCTGATAGTCGGCGTTCTGGTTACCATATTCTTTCTCAATGCAAAACTCGCACTGATTACCGCGCTGTCCCTCCCCCCGGTGTTTATTGCCGCAGCTGTTTTCCGGGCAAAAGCACGGAACGCGTACCGCAGGGTGCGGAGCAGTGTCGCCAGGGTAAACGCCTTTCTGTCGGAGCATATAATGGGGATGGAGATTGTTCAAATGTTCGGCAGGGAGGAATCTACAGGAGCAGCGTTCGGGAAAGAAAATGAAGTGCTTCTAAAAGCTCAGCTCTCGGAGCTCTACGTTTTTGCATTTTTCCGGCCGCTTATGAACCTCTTTACCTCGGTAACTGTGGGTGTCGTTATCTACTTTGGATCATCCAGGGTCTCAGGAGGAACACTTTCTCTCGGTGTTCTCATCGCCTTTTTGAGTCTTATTCAAAAATTCTACCGTCCGGTTCTGGATTTCGCCGAAAAGTTTACCATTCTGCAGTCAGCCATGGCGGGAGGAGAACGGGTATTCTCGTTGATGGAAGAGTCCGAAATAATTGAGGATACCGGGAAAGGCAACAGGTGGAAACCGGGCAAGGGAAAGATCGAATTCAAAAATGTTTTTTTCTCCTACAAAAAGGGGGAGCCGGTGCTTCGAGACCTCTCCTTTACCATCTACCCCGGAGAAACAGCTGCCATTGCAGGGTATACCGGGGCAGGAAAAACGACTATCGCCAACCTTTTAACCCGGATGTGGGAGGTTGACTACGGTGAGATCCTGATTGACGGGGTCAACATACGGGATATCCCCCTTGAGGATTTAAGAAAAGAGGTAATCCCGGTGCAGCAGGATGTGTTTCTTTTTTCAGAAAGCATTGAAGAAAACATACAGGCCGGTCTAAACCTCACTGAAAATCAAACAGCACAGGCTGCCCGGGCTGCTCAGGCGGCGGGTTTTATTGAAAAACTTCCAGGTGCATACAGCTTTAATTTGTCTGAGAACGGGTCGAACATCTCCACCGGGCAGCGGCAGCTCCTTTCCTTCGCCCGGGTTCTTGCCAGGAATCCCGGAATCATTGTTCTCGATGAAGCTACCGGGAGCATTGATACGGAAACGGAAAAGAACATTCAGAAGGCTGTTGAAAAGTTGACTGAAAACCGTACCTCCCTGGTCATAGCTCACCGGCTTTCAACCATCCGGCATGCCGACAGAATTCTGGTTCTCAGCGGCGGCAGAGTTATGGAGGAGGGGTCCCACAATGAGCTCATCGCAAAAAAAGGACTCTACTACAACCTCTACAAACTTCAATATCAAAATTAATTATATTTTTTTTATTTTTACTTGACACAGAATGAGTATTGCAGTATAACTGTTTCTACAAACAGTAACGTTTCTATAAAAAGAAACTATAGGAGTGTAATAATGAGCACAGCGGAATTGGTTAATATACCTAACAAGGAAGGATATTTCGGAGAATACGGCGGAGCATTTCTCCCCCCGGAGCTTCAGAAAATAATGGAGGAGATAACTGCGGAGTATAACGCAATCAGGGAAAGCCCCGAGTTTCAGGAGGAACTCAAGAGTCTTTACCAGCACTA
>JANTFL010000096.1 GCA_024763455.1 Sediminispirochaeta sp.
TTGAATGAGATGCTAGAATTAAACCCATTATCCACATTTTTAGAAGAAGAAGTTTTAACTTTAATAATTAAGAAAAGTACTGCAGTTTCAGAGGGGTTAGATTTCGACGGAGTATTCAAGAGAATCACTTTGAAAGTACATTCAAGTCTTGAAGCTGTTGGGTTAACTGCTGTAGTTGCATCCAAATTAAAGGATAATAATATAAGTGCGAATGTGGTTGCTGCCTTTTATCACGATCATATTTTTGTTCAATCCTCATATTCAGAAAGAGCCTTGGAATGTTTGAAGGATTTAACAAAAGAAAAAGTTTAACCATAATCAAAATAAGAGACAGAATATGTTGTCGGGATGTTAACAATTAGACGATGTAAGATGATACTAATCATGAGTATAGTAATATAAAACAAGGGAGGATAACACAATTGGATTTTATTAAAGCAGCTACTCTTGATGATTTTTTAAACACCAGAATAAAAAGTGTTACCATATTAGGCAGAAAAGTTGGTATTATAAAAGGACCAAATTCAGAATTTCACGCCATTGAAGTTGGCTGTAAACATCAGGGAGCTGATATTACCAGAGGTCAGATTTCCGGAGATGTAGCAACCTGTCCACGTCATGGATGGAAATTTAATCTGGTCACTGGAAAATGTCTGAATCATAATGCCTCTAAATTAAAAAAATATGGACTAAAAATAGAAGGTGATGTGATCTTGGTCACATCAAAACCATTGCCAGAGGAGGAAGAGGATGATCCGCTATTACATTTTTTTGACTGAATACTTTATAAAAGAGTACTTCAAAATCGGAATCTATTAAGTTAGCTGACAAATTTCGGGTACTGCATTTTAAAAAAAATGCTCAGAATCCTGTTTTATCATCAACCCGGGAATATCCGTATCCATTATTACCGAAAACTTTATTTACCTATTCTTAAACCCTAACTCTTACACTGGTGGTCTCAAAGTGCAGAGAGCATTTCTTTGGTTCTGTTTTCGGGAAGAACTGATAATACAGCGGTAAAATCATCCGTACTTATCCCTTCCAGATATAGCAGGATAATTAAAATTATCATATAGACCCCTTCTAGTTCCTCTATTATAATAAGACAAGGGGTTTTCTGATGGGTAAAAATAAATTTGGAACTTTTAAAGGTGTTTTCATTCCCTCAACAGAAGCAATTCTAGGAACTGTCCTGTTTCTTCTGATGCCTTTATTGACTGCTGACGTTGGGTTTATTCCAATGACTGTCATTATTCTGCTCGCCCATACAGTAACAATTTCCACCGCGTTTTCCCTTTCCGACTGTGCAACTAATTTGAACAAAATTGAAGGCGGAGGAATGTATGCCCTTTCTAAACGGTCATTGGGAAACGCCATGGGGGGGTCCATTGGGATCCAGCTGTATCTTGCCCAGGCTGCTTCCATAGGATTTTATTCGATCGGTTTTGCGGAACCTTTAAGAGCTCTTATCATTCCCCATCTTCAAATGATTCCTCTCTTCTCCGGGACTTCTCCCGAAGCTATCCTTCTACAGAAACAGATAATAGCTACCGCTTTTTACTTCCTATTCTTTATTGTGGTAATGATTGGAGCTGATTTTACGCTAAAACTTCAGAGTCTCATTCTTGTTGTTCTCTTTTTAAGCATTGCAACGATTTTTATCTCCCCCTTTGTCTCTATGGAATACAACGGAAGCAGTATATTTACAACCAATCTTAATTTATTCGGGAATAGGGCTCTTACCCTGCCTATATTCTTCCTTACCTTTACCCAATTCTTCCCGGCTGTTACCGGAATAAGTACCGGAGTGGGGATGAGTGGAGATCTCAAAGATCCTAAAAGCAGCATTGTAAAGGGTACTTTTCTCTCAATAGCAGTAACAATGGTCATCTACCTAATGGTCTCTGTACTGTTTTCATTTATCAATAAAGATATTCTGATTCAAGGGTATAGAGGGCAATCACCCTACGGTGTTATCCTTACTGAACTTTTTGGCCTTGGAAAGCCATTCCCCTGGAATCTGCCCGGATTCATGATTCTTCTTGGAGTGCTTTTTGCAACTGCATCCTCCGCTTTGAGTGTATTCATGACGGGACCAAGAACAATTCAGTATCTCGCTAAAGACGGTATATTGCCAAAACGGCTTAACTTTCTGCAATATGATTTTAAAAAAGACGGCACTGAGCCGAGATACGCAATTCTGGTAACGTTTCTTGTTGGAATCGTAATAATCTGGATGGGAGATATTAGTTTTGCAGCAATTATTGTTGGTATTTTATTTCTTGTTGTCTATGGATGGGTAAACGGTGCGGCATTCCTTGAACGGGTAAGCCGAAACCCCACTTTCAGGCCGACTTTTAAAGGGCATTGGGCTATATCCCTATACGGTTTTATCGCATGTATTCTGATCATAACCCTGTTTGACTGGCGTGTGGGAATATTTGTATTTGTAAGCCAGTACATCATCTTCCGATTGATTTTAAAATACAAGTCGGAAGGGAATCTCGAAGGGGTGTGGTGGGGTTTCTTTTTTACCCTTATTGCAAAAGTCCTCGACAAACTCAAGAATATTGCCCTTGATTCGAGAAACTGGAGACCCATTGTCAGTGCTTATGCCTACAACACAGGGGCATGGCAAGAAACTGCCCGTCTGGCAGAAGAAATAGCAACTTTTCAGGGATGGGCTCATTTAAATATTCTTTCTTCCCCAAAGGAAGAACCAGTTGATTATAGTACATTGAAGATCCCATGTTCTCTTGTAGAGATTTCCGAACCTGCAAAAACTATCCTCACCTTACTGCAGACATCCAACCCTGTAGGAATAAATTCCAATACCATGCTTCTGGAATACAATGACAAGGTTGATAACGTATCAATTCTTAATAAGGCTCTCTCTCTGGAACGGGATATACTGCTGTTCAAGGGGGGCGAAAACCTTACCAAAAAGGAGCGGCTTGATATATGGTGGAGAGGTGAACGCAACGGAAATCTCATGGTGCTCCTTGCATACATCATCAACCGGTCTCTTGCTGATGAAGGGAAACAAGGTTACAAGGTCCGGGTAATAAGAAAACTCCAGGAAAACGAAGAAACCGGGGCAACGAGAGAAGAGATTACTTCACTTTTAAACAAGGCAAGACTTTCAGGTGAAGTTTTAATCATCCCATTCGATTCAATTCCGTTTATTGAAACGCTGGAATCCGTATCAGGAAGTGCCAGTCTGATAATGGCAGGACTACCCGGGAATTATATTGACAGCAAAAAAAGATCTCTTTTTAAACTGAACGAATTCTTCTTCACCAAGGAGATAAAAAAGTATGACAACCTTCCCCCTACCCTTTTCATACGGAGTGCCAAGCACATCAAACTTACTGAGGATTAGGAAGACAAGTACTTGCCGTATACCGAGCTGGCACAGAGAGTTAGAAACTTGGTCATATCACTGTCGCTCCGTGAGGTAATAATAACAGGAACTTGTGCGCCAAGAACAACATTCGCTACATCGGCAGACATTGTCATTGCCCAGGCTTTGTAAAGGAAGTTACCTCCTGCCAAATGAGGAACAATAAGGATATCAGCCTTCCCTGCCACGGGGTTCCCCACAATTCCCTTGTGTCTGACTGATTCTTCGTAAAGTGCAAGATCATAGGAAAGTGGCCCATAAACAACGGCATCCCCCCACTCCATCTTTGTAAGTTCCTGGGCATAAATGGATGTGGGGATTTTCTCTGAAGCCTTTTCGTTAGCATCAAGAATAGCCACCTTGGGATGGGACACACCCATGCTTTTTGCAACATCTATGGCGTTAAGAATAATATCCCGGGCTGTTTCAATGTCATTCTTAATAGTCAGCTCAGGGTTAATCCCCGGATCGGTAAGAAAAATAAACCGTTTTAATTTTGGAAGTTCAAACATACTGACAAGAGACAGCCTTCTTCCTGTACCGATGCCTGTCTCTTTATTCAAGATAGCCTTGAGCAATACTGCAGTGTTGATATTACCCTTCATCAGCATATTACCGGTTCCCTTCCGTACCAGTTCTACCCCTTTAGCAGCACAAAGTACATCAAAGTCCTCTGTCTCTTTTTTTATTTCAATAACCTCGCACTTATCCCGGTGCTGCTCCCATTCCGGCGGGAAATACTCCGGATCTCCCACAAGATAGGCTTTTTTTACTACATTCTCTTCAATCCCCATGTTAACAGCTTCTACCGCCGTGTCATTAGGAATAACCATTACAAGATCAACTCCGCCAAGGTGTTTCGCCCCCTGGATAAGGTCTGCCATCTTTCTACTTCGTGAATGATGTATCATAGACCCGCTGTTGTATACTGCAACGATAATTTTTGCCTTTTCCCCTACAGCGGTTAGAGCATGCGGAAATGAGGAATCAAAATAGATTGAATCACCCTCTTCGAGAATATATTCTTTTCCTTCGATGATTATCTTGAGAGTCCCTTCAATTACATAGTGAAACTCTTCACCTTCATGCACGCTGTATTCAAGAGGCTTACCGCTGTATACATCCACAAGAAGCGGTTCTACATGGCGGCCGGAATAGTAGGGAGCAAGGTTTTCGTAGTCGTAACTCTTTCTCCGGTCTACTTTCACCCTGGAATCAGCTTTGGTGACTACAACACCTTTTTGATTAAATTCTTTGCCATAAATGAGTGCAGAGATGTCTGTATCAAAAAAGGACGCCAGTTTAAGCAGATCAGAAACAGAAGGTTCGGCGGCCTTCTCCTCAACATCTTTCAGGAAATCTTCTTCCCTGTTAATCACCTCTGCGACTTCTTTACGTGTCAGATTTCGGCTCTCACGAATCTTTTTAATATTTTCTCCGGTATGCATCCTCACCAGCCTCCAGTTTAATCGATATTAAAAGTATACTACCAAACATGCATCCGGAAAAGAGAAAATTACTAAAATTTTATTCGGTCATGAGCCGATTCAACGAACTTATTACAGCCTTCAATGAAGCCATCGAAATGTTGGAATCTGTACCTACTCCAAAAGATTCCTTTCCGTCATCAAGCTTCAGACTTATATATGCCACGGCAGGAGAATCTGCTCCCCCCTTCATATCATGTTCGTGATAGCTGGTTAAACTAAGTGGCTTCTCGATAAATCCGTTCAACCCTTTAATAAAAGCATCAATAGGACCATTCCCTGTCTCTGAAAATTCTTGCAGCCTGTTGTTATACTCTATTTGACCGGAAACTGTGGTCAGCCCTTCCAGACCGGAACGGCTGCTGTCCGCATCCATACTGATTTTTACATGTTTCAGATTATACGGCTGGGTCTTATCCAGGTATTCCTTCTTGAAATACTCCCAAATCTTCCGTGATGATATCTCCGAGCCTATTTCTTCGGTAACTTTCTGTATTACCTTCCCGAATTCCGGATGCATCTTTTTAGGAAGCTGGTATCCATAGTCGTTTGCCATTATATAGGCAACTCCTCCCTTGCCGGATTGACTATTGATACGGATGATTGACTGATAGGTTCTCCCTACGTCTTCAGGATTTATCGGTAAATAGGGTACTGCCCATATTTTATCGTTCCGTTCCTTTCTCTTTTTGAATCCCTTGTTTATAGCATCCTGGTGAGATCCGGAGAAAGCAGTGTATACCAGCTCGCCGGCATATGGATGCCTCGGATGAACCGGCATCGCTGTTGTTCTCGTATAGACCTCTTTTACATGGTTTATATCAGAGAAATCAAGTTTTGGATCATATCCCTGGCTGAATATATTCAAAGCCATAGTTACAATATCAAGATTTCCAGTCCTTTCCCCATTTCCAAAAAGTGTACCCTCCACTCTGTCAGCCCCTGCCATCAGTGCAAGTTCACTCGCTGCAACGGCAGTACCCCTGTCGTTGTGCGCATGCAGGCTTATCAGAACAGTATCCCTCTTTTTTACATTGGAACAGAACCATTCTATTTGATCTGCATATATATTAGGCGTTGCCATCTCTATCGTTGCAGGAAGATTGAGGATGAGTTTCTTATCCTTTGTTGGTTTAAAAATATCCATTACTCTGTGACTGACCTCCAGTGCATAATCCAGTTCAGTTCCTGTAAAACTCTCCGGCGAATACTCAAAGCGGATCCCCGGATTATTCATCTCATCACTTATTTTTTTTACGAGAGAAGCTCCGTCTTCTGCAATCTTCATAATCTCTTCTTTGCTCATATTGAAAACAACATCCCGCTGCAGTGTTGATGTTGAGTTGTACATATGCACAATAGCTTTATCTACTCCCTCCAGAGCCTCAAAAGTTCTCCGTATGAGATGCTCCCTTGCTTGAGTAAGAACCTGAACCGTTACATCCTCGGGGATAAGATTGTCTTCCACCAGTGCCCGCATAAAATCAAAATCCACTTGGGAAGCAGAAGGGAATCCCACTTCTATCTCTTTAAAACCCACTTCACAAAGCAGAAGAAACATCTCTTTCTTCTGCTCCGGATTCATTGGAACATCAAGAGCCTGGTTACCGTCTCTGAGATCTACACTGCACCAGATGGGAGCCTCTGTTATAACTTTATCAGGCCAGGTTCTTTTCTTTAAAGGTACTTGTTCTGCAGGAAGATAGCTCTTAAAATTCATCTTTTTCATGATACTCTCCTTTATGTACATTCCAGCGCAAAAAAAAAGCCATGGGGAAAACCCATGGCTTCTTCTATTTAAGCAAGTTTACATTACAGTAAACTCCTGCCACAGGTTATGCTCCTGAGAGATAGTAGCTGAGATAGTAGCAGGTTTAGCAACAATACGCTTACATTCATTGTACGGTCAGAGTAAACCCCTCCTGCGTGAATGTCAAGAAGATTTCTACCGAATATATATTTTTGTTCCCGGATGTGGATTATCTGTACACAGCTCATCCACCATATTCTGAACAGTATCTCTGGATTGGGCAGTAATGCTCTCAACACAACCCGTCTTTATCTTACCATCCTGGATATAGTCCGACAGATCCACCGGTACCCCATACTTTACCAGCGCAGCTCTTCGGCTGTACGGCGGAATAGCATGATTCAGCTTGTCTTCGAATAATCTTTCCACTGTTTCTCCGAATCTGTCGAGACTAGGATTATCCCGGACGTACCCGTAGGGGTAGCTGAGGATTCTCATGGCAATAAGCACATGATCTGCCCACCGTTTTGCTTTTAATAGTTTTCCCCTGTTATTTTCCGGCTCCAGCATAATACGGTGAACATGCTTTCGGATCAGTTTTGTCCTGTCCCATAGGGATATACCATCCGGGATCTCAAGGCCAACTTCATTTTCCAGAGAAACCAGTATCTGCTCAGCACTATAGTTCTGCATCTCGGGAAAGTCTGCTCCTACCGCTCTCCCATATCCTCTGCTGATCAAAGCTCGATGCATAAGAGCTTCTCCTGTTTTCTCAAGGAGAGAGATACTGTCAACAGCACTCCGTGTATCAACTTCCAGCTCATCGGCTGGGCATTAAAGGCCTCTCTGTCAACAGAAAAAGCTCCTGCCAGCTGCATTGCCCATTTTTCGAAAGCTGTTCTTCTGAAAAACAAATCATACGATGCAAGATAGAGGGTTGAAATCCCGAGCTGTCTTAAAGATTCCAGAACTATTTGACTGTCGCTATGAGAAGGATGATTATACACAAAAAGCAGATGATTCTTTCTGTCCTTTTTTAACGCTTTTATTTTTTCTGTTTGATAGTTGGTGACAGAGGTCAACCGGTGTTCGGCATTAGCTATGTAGACAAACTTATTGTAGAGCCTGCCGATGCGCGTGAGCAATGGATGATATTTTGGAGGATAGTAGATAAATGGCTGATCACTTAATTTTAGCATGATACCCCCGTTTGCAATAAAGTAGCTTAAAACCTTTGTGGTGTCAAATAAATCTTCTTGACTTATCCTTCCCTAGGTGTTATTTTTTAATTGTTAGGTGGAATAAAATTTTTTTTGTTACTTTATTATATTTATTTTCACATTTTGGGGGTAATTATGTCAACAATAATAGTTAGTTTAGTAATGATAGCAGCAATTATAGGGACATACGTGTTTTGTGTTCATCAGGCTGATTGTGAATCCGGTCTTAAATTCAAAAAAAGGAAAGAAAACCACTAAAAGAGAAGAGATCAACGCTTTTCGAGAAGATAAAGATATTCTTTTACATGAATATTTCTGTTCCTTAAATTTCTGCTTCCCCTAAAGGTGTTGTATTTCTGCTCAAAAACCTGAACCTTGCCGTTGTGCTCAAGAATGTCTGTCATCTCTTCCCGCGGCAAGAACCCTTCTGAGTTAAATGAAACCAGGATAAACTTTGCATTCAGTTCCTCGACTAGACGGGAAAAGGCATCAGAAACCTCTCTCTTTCGGTTAAACGGAGAACGGTTCCAATCTACCGGAATTCCCGAAACCCTGCTTACCTTATCCGGCCTGTTGTATTCGGCGATGAGATTGAGCATGAAATAATTGGATCCGTAAGGATGCTGATTATAGGGAGGATCAAGATACGCTAGATCAACATTCTTTACATCAACTGCTGTTTTTAAGGCATCTTCCCTTCTCACTTCAACATCACACTCAAAATTACTGAAAACAGGAAAAGGAAGAGAGATAGGCCCCTTGATTCTTTCAAGAGCATCTCCTTTCCTGCCCCCGAAGATTCCGTTTCCTGTCTGTGTGTTTTTGTAAAAACCTTTAAAAACTCCGGCGGTATTCGCATGAATCGAGGCCTCTGATAAAAGAGGAGCGAGGAGAAAATTGCGATAAGACGGATCAACTTGTTCAATAGAGGACCGTGCCGTATCAATATACTTTGCATTCCGGGTTGTGTAGAAGACCCGCTCCCCGGGTGAAATATGGTTATCATCCTTCGGAGCATACATTTCCCTTATAAACCCCTCTTTCAAGGGATGATTCCGTAAACGGGAGACTATATCTGAATGAATTTCTTTCAGTTCATTAATGGCCAAGTCTGATTTATTCGAAAGATAGCATTGATTAATTACCTGTGAATACAGTTCCAGATCGTTTGCAATCAGTTTTTTTGAATACTTCTTAAAAAACCGGGCGACAACACCGGAACCGGAGAAAAGGTCAAGGATTGTCATTTTATCCCGGTCAAGACGCTTTACAACTTCCTGAACTCCGGTGTTGATAAAGGGAAGCAGATTCCTTTT
>JANTFL010000097.1 GCA_024763455.1 Sediminispirochaeta sp.
TGGGCAAAAAAACTCTCAGAAGCTCTCCCTTCACTCACACGAACAGAACGGGAATTTGCAGATTTTGTAAATACCTATCCCCACGAAGCTGCATTTATGTCACTCCGGGAAGTGGCGGAAAAATCGGGCATCAGCAGACCAAAGATAATTGACTTTTTCAGAAAACTTGAATTTGAAAATTTTCAGGAATTCAGGACCAGTATCCAGAAATTCTACAAACAACACATTGATTCCTATAAAGCATCTACCATTACCTTTAAGAAAATAAAAACACTTCCCGAACTCCTTGATTCAGCAATCGAAATTGAAACAAAGTCTCTTCTCCGTTTAAAGGAGAACATAGAAGGTAATGATCTTTCCAATGTAGCCGGGAGTATTCTGGAGGCAAAAAGTGTGTTCCTTTTTGGTCCCGGCACAGGATTTTACCCTGCCCATTATCTCAGTCAGAGATTAAAACGGTACAAGATCAACGTCCATCTTATTTCTCATGATTTGCAGCATACTGCTGAGGAATTGTACCCTATACAGAAAGATGATCTGCTTATTATTTTCAACTATTTTCCAAAGGAAAAAATATTTTACAATGTTATGTCCTGGGGAAAAGATGTTAATTGCCGGATTATCATGATCACAGATCGGGTGTATCCGCATCTTGTTAATCTTGCAGATCATGTTTTTTACGTAGATAGAGGAGATATTGAGTTTAAAAATTCCATGGCCCTGCCAATGACATTTGCCAATCTAATTCTTCTTGCGGTAGAAATGGCAGGGACTGATACCGTTGAAGGGTATCTTAAGGATTTGGAAAAAAGAAGAGAGTCTTTCGATCTCTCCGATTTTTAATATATTTATGGAGGAATAGAGATGAAAAAAGCATTAATTATTTTATTGCTTCTAACACTGGTCATTTCAGGCGGACTGTTTGCAAACGGAAACAAAGAATCTGCTCCGGCTGCCGCACCTGAGACTGTTGCAAAGGCCGAACCGGTAACAATTGAGATATACTATCCAGTTGCCGTAGATGCCCCTATCGCGAAGATCCTGGCAGGGTATATCGCTGATTTCCAAAAAGAGAATCCAAACATTACGGTAAATCCGGTATTCTCAGGAGGATACGGTGATGTAAAAACTGCTGTTCAAACAACTTTTGAAGGCGGCGGGAAAGCACCAGCCATGGCTGTCATGCTTGCAACAGATCTTTACGATCTTATCAATGCCGATTACATACTGCCCCTGGACAGTCTCTTAACCAAGGTTCCGGATAAGTCTGGGTATTTGAACGATATATTCCCCTCTTTCCTTGAAAACTCAAAGTATGATGGAAAGATATGGAGTATTCCCTTCCAGAGAAGTGCAGTAGTACTGTACTACAACAAAGATCTCTTTAAGGAAGCAGGCCTCAGTGCACCTGACAGCTGGGATTCTCTTGCCGCTGCAGCTCAAAAACTAACCATTCCCGGGAAACGGTGGGGAATTGAATGGCCCTCCGGATGGCCTTACTGGCTTTTTCAGCCCCTGGCAATCGGTGCGGGACAGAATATAATCGGAGACAGTGACACTGAAGTTATATTTGACAACCCTAAGGTTGTAGATGCAGTTAACTTTTACATTTCCCTTTCAAAGAACTATAAGGCAACACCTGCCGGAGTACAGGGAAGCTGGGGTGCTGTACCGACAAATTTTGCAAACGGCAGCACAGCTATGATTGTACATTCCACCGGTAGTTTAACGGGAATCATCAATCAGGCCAATTTTGAGGTCGGAGTAATGCCTATCCCCGGAAAGACAAAGGGAACATATGCCAGCGTCCCCGGGGGCGGTAACTTTTACCTTCTTAAAGGAGCTTCTGATGCTGAGCAGGAAGCAGCAATCAAATTTGCATATTTTGTTACGCAACCGAAATATGCAGCTGATTTCAGTACCAAAACCGGGTACATAGCAGTACGGAAAAGTGCTTACGATGAACCTGTTATGAAAGAGTATCTTGCGAAAGTTCCCCAGGCGGCAGACACCCGGGATGCGCTGAAATATGCGGGAAAAGAGCTGTCTCTTCAGAATCTTGGAGAAGTGAGAAATATATTCCACAAACATCTTCAGGCTGCCTACTCTGGTACAGTTACAGCCGCCGAAGCCATGGCTGCAGCACAAAAGGAAGCTGATGCAGCCCTGAAAGATTTCAAGTAACATTTTATGCCGGGAGCGGTATAACCGCTCCCGGTTACTTTAACAAAAGAAAGCAGTCATGAAACAAAAGAAAATTTTACCGTACGTATTAATATTTCCAACTTTTCTCTTTGTCTCGGTATTTACAGTGTGGCCGACGCTGTTGTCCTTGAGCAAAAGCTTTTTCAAGCAGCGTCTGAACATTGCAAAATACCGGGAGCCGGTGTTTAACGGGTTACAGAACTACTCGGATTTATTCCATGATCACGAGTTCATCAATGTCCTTTACAACACCCTCATTTACGTACTGGGAACGGTACCTCTGACAATCCTTGCAGCCTTTCTCCTTGCCCAGCTTCTGAATAACAAGTTTAAGGGGATCGGATATTTCAGGCTTGCATTTTTTCATCCAAGTATTCTCCCCATGGTAAGCGCAGCAACAATCTGGATGTTTTTTCTAACTCCGGATTACGGCTTATTTAATACAAGTCTTTCCTTTTTAGGATACACCGGTCCTCAGAATTGGACGGCAAACCCTAACCTTGCACTCTTTGCAGTCATGATTATCGCTTTCTGGAAAAATGCCGGGTATTACATGATTTTTTATTTGGCAGGGCTTCAGAACCTTCCTTCAAGCATCTATGAAGCTGCAAAACTTGATGGAGCCGGTTACTTTCGGACAACATTTTCCATAACCCTGCCCCTTTTAAAGCGGTCAACTCTTTTTATTTCAACAATTGCCTTTATCAGTGCCTTTCAAACAATTGATCATATTTTCGTCCTGACAAAGGGGGGACCAAGCGGGAAAAGCACAGTACTCCTCTATTACCTTTGGCAGACACGATTTGAAAACCTTGATGTCGGCAAAGCATCAGCAGTTACCATCATCCTGATAGTAACCCTTCTTGCCTTTACCATGTCAAACATCATGCTTTCAGAAAAAAAAGAGGTTCCCCGTGGTTAAAAAACATCTAAAACAGACAGTATTATTTCTTGTTATTCTGGTTTTTGCCTTGATATGGATTGCTCCGGTTGTCTGGTCATTTGTTGCTGCAACAAGACCTTTGAGTGACCCTATGGGACGTGGAGACGTATGGTTCGGCCATAGCCTTTCTTTAGGGAGTTACGTGAAAGCTTTCTCCCTTGCACCCTTTGGTAGATACTATCTGAACACCTTTATCCTTGTAACCATGGTACTTGGAGTCCAGCTTATTACGGTAACCTTAGCCGCATTTGCTTTTACGTACTATGATTTCAAAGGTAAAAAATTTCTATTCACCTTTATATTACTGCAAATGATGATTCCTACAACTGCGTTACTCGTTCCAAATTTCAGCACCATCCGTACCTTGAAAATATACGATACGATTCTTGCAATAGGGATACCATACTTTGGTTCAGCGTTTGGAGTTTTTCTCCTGCGGCAGGCATTCTTGAGCATACCGAGGTCTTTGGTAGATGCTGGAATTATAGACGGATGTGCCTGGTGGCAGCTTATCCGGCATATTTACATCCCCTCATCAATCCCGACTTTCACTGCCTTTGCCATCTCCTCTATAAGCTGGCACTGGAATGAGTTTCTCTGGCCTCTGATCATTACCAAATCAGATGCCTCCCGGCCCCTCACCGCAGGGCTTGTACGGTTCACCCAGTTAGGAGAAATGGGAGCCCAATGGTCACTGCTCTCTGCAGCAACAATGCTGGTGATCTTTCCCCTTCTCATAGCTTTTCTCATTTTTCAAAGAAAATTCATCCAGGGTTTTTTACACTCGGGACTAAAATAATATTTTACGAGGAGCACAGCATGAACAATCAGTTTAAAATTTTATTCCTTATAGGCCGCCCGGCGGCTGGGAAAAGCGAAATAATTGACTACTTGAAAAAGACCCCCCTTGAAACCCGGATCAAGAGGTTTCATATTTCTGAATTTGAGGAAATTGATGACTTTCCCATGCTTTGGACATGGTTCGAAGAGGACGAGATTCTTGAACAGATGGGGAAAAAGCGGCTTCATACCGATAAAAAAGGTTATTTCAAGGAAGTGTGGCTCTGGGACCTGCTTATCCGCAGGATGGAACTGGAATTTGTCAAAAAACTTCATGATACCCCGAAGTACGAAGAAACCCACACTGTAATCATGGAATTTGCCCGGGGTTCGGAACATGGAGGATTTAAAAAAGCTTTTAACAACTTTACTCCTGATCTTTTAAAGAAAGCAGCAATTCTCTATCTGGGGGTTTCTTTTGAAGAATCTCTTCGTAAAAACAGAAAACGCTTTAATCCCGACAGGCCTCACAGTATTCTGGAACACAGCCTTCCTGATGAAAAACTTATTAAAATGTACAAGGAAAGTGATTGGGAAGAATTCAGTTCAGCACATAAGGATTACATAGAAATACACAATGTAAAAGTACCCTATATCGTTTTTGACAACAATGATGATGTCACGACAAAAGGGGGCGATCTACTCGGCACACGGCTTGAAGAGGTTCTAGGCAGCCTCTGGGATAAAAGAAACGTATAGAAAAAAATTGTTCTCCATTGCCCAAAACCTCCCTTGCTGATACCATTATCGTATGAATGTACATGAGATGGTAGAGGCATTGCAGGACACATTACAGTTTCTCGCCATTACGGGAAACATGCACCGGGAGGTAGCAGGTCTTGCATATGATACCCGGGATGTGAAAGAAGGTTACGCTTTTTTCGCATTGAAGGGTATCCATACAAACGGACACCGGTTTATACCCGATGCTGTTAAACGGGGGGCAGCGGTAGTATTTCACAGTGAGGATCTGGATTATTACGACACGGGAACAACCTACCTGAAGGTTGCAAATACCAGAACATGTATGGCGCCGGTTTCAGCCTGTTTTTACGGCTATCCTGCTGAGAAACTTACCTGTATCGGAGTTACCGGTACCGATGGGAAAAGCACTACCGTGTCACTTCTACATCAGCTTCTAAGGTTAAACGGGATTAAGGCTGGATTTATCTCCACCGTTCAGTTTGACACCGGGGACGGAGCACAGAAAAATCATTACAGACAATCTACTCCGGAAGCAACCGAGATACACAAGATACTTTCAGAAATGGTGAAAAACGGATGTACCCATGCAGTAATAGAGGCTACATCCCACGGACTCTCCCCTTTAAATAACCGTCTTGGTTCGATTGATTTTACCGCAGGTATTCTGACAAACATCAGCCACGAGCACCTTGAGTTCCACAAAACCCTGGATAGATATATTGATGACAAAGCCAATCTTTTTAGAAGGATAAAAGCAGGAAAGGGGGTTGGCGTCATAAACAGGGATGATCCCAATGGCGGTTATTTTGCATCCGCCTCCCCTGCTCCGGTCGTTTACTACAGTACACAGGATAAGCATGCAGATATTTTTGCAGATGCTATAACAGAAACCGACACAGGAGAGATTTTTACCATTCATTCTGGCGGGATTGCTGTTGAAGCTGAGATAAACCTTCCGGGTATTTTTAATGTTGAAAACACCCTTGCGGCCGTAATAACTGTTTCCCGGCTCACGGGTAAACGTATCGAAGCATGTATTCCGTTTCTTCCCAAATTGCAGCCGGTGGCCGGACGGATGAATTTTATAAAAACTGACAGGGATTTCAGAGTTCTTGTTGATTACGCGCACACCCCCGGTGCCTATCTTAAGCTTTTCCCTATTTTACGGAAAAGAACTGAAGGAAGATTAATTGCCCTTTTCGGTTCAGCAGGAGAACGGGATACAGAGAAGCGGCAAATCCAGGGGGAGATAGCCTCCCGGTATGCTGATATCATCGTACTGACTGATGAAGATCCCCGGGGAGAAGACCCCGTAAAGATCCTGGAGGATATTAAAGAGGGATGTTCGGGAAAAACAGAAGGAAAGGATCTTTTCCTTATTCAGGATAGACGAGAAGCTATTAAACATGCCTTTAACACAGCCGGAAAGGGAGATCTTGTCGTTCTTTTAGGGAAAGGGCATGAAAGCAGTATTATTTACAGGGACGGAGCATCCCCCTGGGACGAAAAAGCAGAGGCCGTAAAGGCTTTGGCAGACATGGGAGTTTAACAGTGGAAAACATTATTATTCTATACGGCGGGACCTCCGGAGAACACGAGGTTTCTCTCCGTTCCGCAGCATCAGTTTATAATCATCTGGATAAAAACAAGTATGTTGTAACCTGTATCGGTATTGATATTGACGGAAAGTGGTATCATCAGAAAAATAGTGAGTTTTCAGCAGATGGCGAATCCCTGCTTATAAAAAAAGATTCTCCTGTTTCTGTTATCCCCTCACAAGGGCTCTATACTCAGGGCAGTCGTATTCCTGCCGATTTCATATTCCCTGTTCTCCACGGAGTCGCAGGGGAGGACGGTACTGTTCAGGGGCTCCTGGAGATGATACATATCCCCTATGCAGGCAGCGGGGTCCTCGGGAGTGCCGTAGGGATGGACAAAATTGTAACCAAGATGCTCTGGCAGCATCAGGGACTTCCCACCGTACCCTTTACCGAAATCAGGAGTATTTCCGACAGCAGCATAAAAAAAGCCGCCGATGAATATGGTTTCCCTGTATTTATAAAACCTGCCCGAGCAGGATCTTCTGTGGGTGTCAAAAGGGCTGTAAATAGAGGTGAACTCATGCATTGTGTAGAGTATGCTTTTCAGTTTGACACCAAACTAATGATTGAACCTGCGATTACAGGAAGGGAGATCGAATGTTCGGTAATGGGAAACAGTGAAGTTGAAAGTTTCCCGCCAGGAGAAATAGTACTGGAAAAAGGCTTTTATGATTATGAAAGCAAGTATCTCGCCGGCGATAATGCACATACCGTTGTCCCTGCCCTTCTCAGCACTGAGGTGCGGAAATCGGTGGAGGATTATGCAAAAAGAGCTTTTTTAACCATCGGGGCTCAGGGGTTTGCGAGAGTAGATTTCTTTATAGAGGAAGCCACCGGCCGTATTCTGCTTAATGAGCTAAACACAATCCCGGGATTTACTTCCATCAGTATGTTTGCAAAAATGTGTGAAGCCGGGGGATTACAGTATAAAGATGTACTGGATAGATTAATCCTCTTAGGTAAAGAGGTCTACAGAGAAAAAAGCAGATTAAAAAGGATCCCCGAGGAGATTGCCTCCAAAATCGAATAATCTACCAATGGTCGTACCCTACGATCCTTGAAAGCGGTTTTCTGGTATTCAGCATCGGAGTTTCTGCTGGATGTCCTATTAAAAGAAGCATGACAATCCTCATCGAATAAGGAATGCTCAGTACATTCTTAATTTCTTCCTCATCGAAAGTTGTTATCATACAGGAACCGAGACCTTCTGCTTTACTCTGAAGCAGCATGAACGTTGATGCTATACTTATATCCACAGGATAGGAAAGCTGCCCGTTTGGCATTCTGTACTCAATATTAGTAGTGCATGCAGCAATTATAACAGGAGCCTGCCCCACATGTTCCTGCCCGTAAGAAGCATCCTTTATCTTCTGTCTTAAATTTTCATTCCGGCATACAATAAATCTCCAGGGCTGCCTGTTTTTCGCGGAAGGAGCCCTTCTACCGGCTTCAAGTATTCTTTCCAGACTTTGTTCATCGACCTCGTCGTCGGTGAAATTTTTAATACTTACCCACTGCTGAATTTCCTTTAAAACGTGCATTAAATACTCCAGGATCTATTTTTACCTTGACGTTACTTTAGCATATCACGTATTGTTTCCTTAATGAAGAAATTCTTTATTCCGATTATACTTCTATTGCTCTTGAATACGGATCTCTTTTCGATAACGCCCTCTCATGATATATCTTACCACATTACACAGGATATGAACAGTTTTTCCACACTTTTTCCACTGAAAGAGGGTTCAGAAAATGAGAAGGCAGCTGTAGCCCTTATTCAGGATCGATTCAAATCAAAGGATATCACCTATACATTTCACCCTTTAAGTGAATCAGAAGAGCACCCTTCCGGTTCCTTTATTATTGATGCAGTTTTTAGGGGAGATACTGACGATGAGATATTTTTGATATTCCCATTAGAGAGTAGTGCATTCAATCTGGCAGAAGCCCTTGCCCTGACTGAACAGCTAAAAACAGAACGCTTAACCAATACAGTTCATATCCTGTTTCTGGGAGCTGAATTCGGTGAAGGGCCAGAATATCCCCTGGGAACAAATGAATATCTAAAGATTTATTATCCGAAAGCGAACGCTGCTTTTTTTTATTTTGACATTTCAGGTGTACCGGCAAAAATTGAGCTCTTGACTGCAGGAACCGGTACTATTTCACCTCTATGGATGGTTAAAAAGAGCCTGGACACCCTTGATAACTCCGGTTTTCTTTATTCCTACAGGCAAAGACTTAATATTATCTATAAACTTGGACTTAATGATGATCCCTCTCTCATTGACCCATACTTCAGGGAATCTTATCCTGCAGTACTATTCAAAGGCAGGGAAGCTGCTGCAGTTGACAGAGAATCCATTGAAAATTATTACAACTTTATTCACACACTTGCAGCTGACAAAAGCTGGAAGATTCAATCCGATCTTAACTGGGACAAACATTATCTCGTCATATTTGCCGGAAAAAGGATACTGTACATCTCTGAACTCAATTATATTCTTTTTCTTATAATCCTATTAAGCCTTATACTTCTTTACCCCTTCGTATCAACAGGAAGATTCAGAAAGTATTTGAGAAGCATATTTCAGCACATATGGACCATTCCAATACTTTTTATCATGGTCTTTCTCTTTCTCTTTGTATCAACGTTTGCTGTAAAATCTATCCTTTTAATGAGAAACTTTGAAACCTTATGGGAATATGTCCCGATACGTGT
>JANTFL010000098.1 GCA_024763455.1 Sediminispirochaeta sp.
ACACTATGCTTCCGTACTTCTCCACGAACGCCCGCTTTGCACTGAGCAGGGAGGCAAGTTTATCGCCCGTTTTCTGAACTTCAGCAGTCAAGGAATCCTCTTCTTCGGTATCGACCTCATCCCCCTTTGCCCTCATCTTTTCATTTTTATCTTTTACGGCTTCAAGTTTTTTTACCACACCGGTATATTCGGCCATGGCAGCAGAGAGTTCTTTCCGGGAATTGTTGATATACCCGGGGATTTTTTTTAGAAAATTATAAAAAACATAGGCTTTATCCAATAGTTCGAGAAATGCTTCAGTCTCTTTTTCCGTATCCTGCAGAGATCTGTAGGTGTAGTTGGTAAGAATATTGAGATATTCATCGACCGCTTCCTGTTTGTACCCATTCCAAAAATACATCTCTGCGAGGGATTTACGTAAAACCAGATTATCAGGATCGTTTTTAAGATCTTCCTTGTATTGAGTAAGAACTTCTTCCTTCATACTCTGCTTGTTATAGAAAATCTTGATTCTTCTCTCCAGTTCAGGAGTCTTGATAAAAACAGAGTCTATCTGTTTTCTCAAACCAGGGATCTTGTCCCTTTCCCCAGCCTGCTGGTAAGCATTCTCAAGGTTAAAGTAGAGTTCAAGATATTCAGGATGTTTGCTTATTGCTTTCGTATAGGTTTCTATTGCCTTGTCGGGATAGCCGTTTACCAGAAAAATACCGGCAAGCTCCATTAATTTATTTAGATCTTCACCAACAAGAGTATCCACTTGTTTAAAGATCCTCTCAGCATTTACCTCGTCTGTAGCCCAGAGATAGGTAATACCCAGATTGGCAAGAAGATTCAGATTGTCCGGAAACTGTTCCAGTCCCTTTTTAAAGAAATCTTCAGAATCCTCATACTGTCCGACCCAGGCTGCTATTTTCCCAGCCTCAATCCAGTAGTCAAGTTTTTCAGGTACAATAAGCAGGAGGTCCTGATACTCAGCAAGTCCGTCATAAAAAGAACCTTTCCATATTAAATTTTTAGCAATAAGCAGTTTAATATCGGGATCATCCGGTTCCAGCAGCAGTGCTTTCTTTAAATTTTTAAGTGCGTTAAGATAGTCACCTACGAGAGAGTACACAAGAGCCAATTCGATATAGTTTCCGGGTTCCTCGGGATTATCACGGATAAGAATCTGATACTCATCTATGGAAGCAAGAGGTTTGTCTATGGATCTGTTGTCAGGATCCTTCGGGAAAACGGACGGCAGCGGTTCATGCAGGACCCGTTTCCCGTTTTCTTTCCGTACAAGAAAAAAATTATCCAGATAAAAAACATACTTGTTGTCATATCCTCTGCGCAGAGGTATCTCAAAACTCAGTCTATGCTCCCCGGCAGAAAGATTCACATCCTTTACATAGTTCCAATAGTATGCAGGTGCATAATTTTCAGCTACATGGATATCTTCCCGGTAGACATCGGTCACATTGAACTCATCCAGTTTTAACGTGAAAGGAGATGCATATGAGGGAAGAAGCTCATTTTTATTCCCTGGAGGAGTACCGCCGTACCACAACTCGTAGGTTCCGTCTTTCTCCGCGTAGAAAACAAAGTCGGCAAAATACGAAGAACCCTCGGGGGCATCAATACTTTGCTGCAGCTGCAGGGTTCTGAACCCTGAACAGCTGTAGTTTAAAATAGGCTCACGGTTAAAGCTGGTAGATACCGCATCTTCCCCTTCTACAAAGATAAGATCGGGGTTGGACTGAGGCAAAACCGCCTCGATCTTCTTCACCTCGGTGCTGCTGTTTTCAGCAGGGGTTGCTGTTGCCTCTTCCTGGGGGAACAGCCCTATTGATACAAGTAACAACAACAGAACTGTGAGTGTAAATAATCTTCCATTCATAATATTCTCCTCAGGGCTAGTATTTCGCAAAAATATCCCTGTCTATATATTTTATTCCATGACGCAAAAAGATAAACGCAGTAAATGTTCCCGCAGCACATCCGGCAAGATAGCCGCCTCCATAATAGGGAAAATCTGCAGCTGTGCTATATAGTGTAACACCAACGTTAACAGAAAAAAAGATCATAACTGAAATAAACGCACTTTTGTACCGTTCCAGATAGAACAGGAAGGTTACCGTCGTAAGTAATAACAGGTTAAAAAATAGGGCTGTTAACGTAATCCTGAAAGTCATCACACTCACCGTATTGGACAGAAAGAGTGTTTTTATATCAGGCGCAATAATGATCAGAACCAGTGTAATTACTCCCTGAAAGAGAGACTGCTCCTTTAGACTTGATTTTACTGTTTTAAACAAAATGTATTTGTCTCTCTTAAGCCGGCTTTCAGTCTCCCGCCCCAGGTGGAGCAGTATTTTCTTTAAAGCTATGTAAAAATTGGATTCGGAAAAGATCATAAAATAGACAAGCCCCGGTATAATGGTGAGGTTGGCCAGATATACGGGCATATCATAGGGAGCAAATAGATAAAGGAATGTTCCTTCCACCCCCGTACCCCTGATAAACCAGAGAAGGATTTTATCGCTCCATATTCCTGCCGCGTAAAAAATCCCCGTCAGAAAAAGGACGAGATATTTTCGGAAGTATGACAAAAAATTGGTAAACTCTTTTAAGGGAGAAGCAAAATCTACTGTGACAACCAGAAGTATAAGAAGAAAGACAAGTATAAAAAGCTGGCCCAGAGCGAATCCTGCCAGGGCTCCGCTTATAAAATACAGCCTGCCGAGAAAATATGCTGAGAAAACGGAAACCGCCATCCCTGTAACATAGATCAGAAATATAACCATATACCGTTTAAGCAGTGTAATGAAGATCATTACCAGCCAAATGAGGTTTATTGTAACAAAAAGCAGAACGGAAGTAATCTTGTAAAGCTCCGGGAACTGCAGCATCTTTAAATCGAGAAACCTGACTGCTATTATTGCAGGAACAGCCGATAGCACCGCAACAAGGACTATAGCTAATACAAGTGAGCCCAGTGCTCTGCCGTGTTCTTTTACATAAATTAAGTCTGCAATATACCGGGTAAAAATGTAATGGAATCCTCCAAAAAGAAAGAGGGAAAAAGCATAAGAATATACAACAGCAGCAGTAAAAAGCATACCGTGCTTATCAAAAGCTGTTGAGGAGATCTGGTAGAGGAAAGATATTCCCAGAATTGATACAAGCCATGGACCTGCAACGATAATAATTCCGGCAAGGGCTGCCTTGAATGCACCGACCATCCCTCCCCGTTTTAAGACACGCTGAAGCTCAAATCCTATCCCGGCCATTGGTCAGCTCCCTGTATAATTCCCGGTATTTATCGTACAAATCGTTTTTATTATAGAGATGATTCACTTTTTCCTTATTTTGCTCCACATGAACCGCTATTTCTTCCGGATGCGAATGGATGTATGATACATTCATGGCAAGCCGCTCTACATCCTTGGATGAAGCGAGAAATCTCTCATCATAATCGAGCATTTCGGGGACATTCCCCACTTTAGTGGAAACAACAGGGACTCCTGCAGCATAAGCTTCGAGGATAACCAGAGGCTGTGCTTCCCGCACACTGGTCAGCAGCATTACATCTAAAAACGAATAATACTCAAGAACATTCTGCCGTCCGGTAAAATGAAACACCTCGGTTAAATTAAAACTCTTAACCATTTTTACACAGTCTTCGTAATACGTAGGATCTTCATCAGTCGGACCTATACAGTAGAACCTGGCTTCACTAATCCGTTCATGGACTATCTTTGACATGGTGATAAAGGTTTTAATATCTTTTATCGGAACAACTCTCCCCACCAGTCCCACATGAAATCCGTCTTTTTTCTCCCGCTTTACCGATGAAAACCGTTCAACATCAATTCCATTGGGAATAACAACAGCAGAATCTTTATCCGCACCAAGAGAAATCTGGATTCGGCGGTTATATTCAAAAAGGGATGTGGATATATCAGAGTAATGATAGGCGATACGGCTCAAGCTATTGTAGATCTTAATCCACATATCCCGCTGGTATCCCCTGATAAAGTCCGCTTTTCTCAACTCCATCTCACGTTCTTTGTGATAAAGCCCATGCTCTGTAAGCAGGAAAGGTTTACCATACCGTATTTTTGCAGTAACCGCTGCAAGCCCGGCATAACCAGTCGAAACAGAATGATAAATATCCGCCTTCGGAAAGGTGGAGCCGAGAATCGTGAATATCATGTTGTGGGAAGAGCGCCATGACCAAAAATAATCCGAGAACGGGTATATGGGATTATTAAGCCTGTTATATCGGTTTATCATTTCCCAGCCGACTGCGCTTTTGACAGAATCACCGTACGCATAATACCCCTCAGGCATATTATCCACAATTTCCTCCATGGAGGGGACATGCTTTCGTCTGAAGATCTCATGCATTTCTTTAATATGCTTAAGGGTCTTTTTTTTGTTTTTGAGGGAATTTTTTATGGGTTTCATCTCAGATAGATCTATATCCAGATGCTCAACAACATTATCCGGCAGTTTATACTTCAACGTTTGTTCTTCAGAAGGGGAAATACTGAAGAGGACAAATTCTATCTCCGGCATCCCTTGAATCAAATCATGTACCCAGGAGGAAACACCGCCTGTTATGTAGGGATACGATCCCTCCAGAAGGAAACAAACACGTAAAGGCCTGCTCATTCCATTCCCATCCAGTGCACAACCTGTGCTTTCTGTTCATCCGAAAGTCCCGTAGAATCCTCTGATAGCTGTTTGCAAATTGATGTAACCTCAGCATAGTCGCCCATTCGAAATACAATCTCCGCCTTAAGGTATAATCTTTGAGGGTCAACCATTTGAGATTCTTTCTTGAAGAGGGTCAGAGCATTATCGTAAAGCTCCAATTCAAGAAGAATACGGATGACAGTCTCCAAATCGCTGAATTCCAGCGCTTTAATACCTCGTACCTTACTAAAAAAACGGTAAGATTCCCGAAAGTAGAATTTCTTTATCGCTTCCCGATTCTTGTTTAATATAGCAAGTTCGTAAAACAGCCGCCCCAAGGTAAGGACCGCATGGACCGGCAGTTTACCATTTCTAGCTGATTTCTTTATTTCCTCTATTTTCCTGTTGTACCTGTTTTCAATTATATTGATGCTTTCAGCAGCAAAGAGAGCAAGCTCCTGGTCATCTGAATATACCATCCGGTCAAAAATACCAACGAGAAGAGCGTTTGCATCAAGATCCAGATCTTCCCTGGAAAGAAACCATTCCAAAGATTCTCTATCATAGGGTTCTTCATGCAAAGGTTTGGCCGAACCGGATTTAAATATAAACATTTCCAGGGGATTAATCCCACTTTCATAGGCTTTTAAAGCTGCAACGGGGGTTTTCGGCTGAAAAATATTTTCCGACCTTCTGAAAAAATCAAAGCTCTCCATAGATCAAACCTTCTGCATTTCTATAAGCTGTTCAGCGCTGTCAAGAAGTTCATCTCTGGTGATTCTGGTAGACCCCATTGATGAATATCCAAAGATAGCTTCCAAAGATATGCTGTTTCCGTCAATAACCCACTCATGAGTGGTGAGCATTCCGAGAATTTCAAAACAAAGAAATGCCGCACCGTCATAATCTGCACCAGGATAGAAGAAAGCAAATTGGTTTTTATTGGTATAATGGAAAAAATCCAGTTTATTTCCTGCCAGTGTGTTGATCCGTGCAAGCAGCTTCAGTATTAATCCATAGAGCTTTTCTTCTCCGTACGTGGTAATCATCTCATCAAACCCCGGCAGTTCCATAAGGACTATACTGAATCCCGTTTCTCTTTCTAACGAGTGCTGAATCTCCTTTTCCACAAGATTCATAAACTGGGATGGAGAAGGAAGACCGCTATGAGTATCAACATCTTCATGTTTGATCATCTCTTCATACGCAACAGCATGTTCTATTGCAGGAGCAGCCAGGTCAACAAGAATGGAAAGTATCCGTTCTGTATAGAGGTTGAACTTGGGAAAGGGCATGCTTTCAATATTCAGAACACCCCACTTGGAATTTGAGGTATTAATAGGGAAGGTTAGTATATTCCTTTTTGTATCCATTTTTGAAAACGTATTGCTCTCCATAAGCATCCTGACTGAAAAAAACTTGTTATTTCTGAATACCCATCCATTGATCGAGCTGTTAACATCTTCAATAGAATAGATTGCGTCCTCGGGCGTCCACCCTATATTGGCAATCATAACCAGAGTATTTGCCTCTTTTTGGTATTCCCATATTGAAATTTTTTCTGCCCAGGTAAATTCCTGTACGGTACTTAAAAAGATACTAAGGCTTTTGGTAAGATTCTGAGTATTGAGTGCCTTAATCTGATTATAGAGAGCTGTTATCGAGTCGTACTGCAGTAAAACTCTCTCTTCAAACTCCCTGTTAACCACCTCCAATCCTTTCACTTCTTTTTCAAGGCGGATTTTATCCTTGGCAACTTTTCTCATAAAAATCCGTTGGTTTTCAATAACTGAAATAAAATTCTTATGAATCATTCCAAAAATATAAACTCCAGCAAGGGTTATAGCTATGTAACGGTAATTATCTGAGAAAAGCTCTGTCCCCTTACTCAGAAAGGAACCTCCAAAATACGGAATCATGAGGAAAAGCAGTGAAATACCAAAGGTTAAAAAGCCGTATAATCTCCCGTAATATACTGCTACAAATAGAGAAACAGCAATATACGGATTAACCGGCACCTTCCAAAATCCATAATAGCTTGCAGGGAACTGAATATTTATCAGCCAGATAACAGCTGATAAAGCAAAGAGTTCCCCTAGTATTATAAATTTTTTATGTTTTTCTGCTATCATGGTATCCGGCTATAATCCAAACAACAGCTGGCATTCCTGAAAAAGAGGATCTTTCTTCAATACTGCCATAATATCATTCATGAGAAACATTATATCATCATTGTCAAGGTCAAGATACTCACTGATTTTAAAAATAAGGCTGTCATCCACAATACATCCCTGCCCGAATCCTGTTCTTTCCGTAATCAAATCTGCTAGGGTGACGGTATATATAGTATTTTTGTAAACCGATTTCACATTAATACTTCCATGCTCTTCAGCTGCATCAACATAGACAGCGGGAAAATTCCATTTCCCCAAGATATAGCCTCCGAGGATTCTATGATCTACACCGAACAGCGACTGTTCCCGTTGTTCCAGAGAACCAAGATCCGATTGATCAGTCAGGAATCCCCTGTATTTCTCCGGATACCGCTGAAACAGAGCAACCTGCCCTATATCGTGAAGAAGCCCGGAAGTAAATGCAATTTCCTCATCCTTCTTCCACTTTTTCCGAATCATTATGTATTTTGCTATGAACGCTGTTGCTAGTGAATGCCGCCAGAAAACAGCCAGTACATCTTTATTTTTAAACTCCCTGGAAAATTGGGAAGCAGTCAGCAAAATGACCAGGCTCTTAATTTTTTTAAACCCCAATAAGGTTAATGCCATTTGCAGATTCTTTATCTCACTCTGCCGGGCATACAGGGCCGAGTTCGCAATTTTCAATATTTTTACCGTAAGCATGGGATCCACACTGATAATCTGCTCCAGTTCCTTAAACGATATATCAATATTGTCCTCAGCAATTGCCATAATTTTCGAGGCAACGTTCGGAATAACCGGGAAATTGTTCATGTATTTCTCATAATCCTGCATAACTTTTGCCACCTGCCGTCGTCTTGGTATAGTCCTGTTCTAAAAATCGGCAATTTTTTAAAATTCCTTACCTTTTACGGGGTCAGAGGATTTTAATTGTCACCTTTTGAATCAGTCTAACACATTTCTATGTATTGGATAGTAAAACAAAGAAGATTTTGGAGGTACTAAATGAGAAAGTTACGAGTTATATCAAGAGGGGCAAAATACCACGTTACAGCCAGGATTAACAGGGGTGAATTTGCACTTGAAACAGCTGTTATAAAGAATTTATTTCTACACACCATTAAAAGGGCAAAGAAAAAGTATTCTTTTTCACTATTCAACTTTGTAATAATGAGTAATCACATTCATTTAATCATTAAACCATTAGGTGATGAAAATCTTTCTGTAATTATGCAGTGGCTTCTGAGTGTTTTTGCCGTTGCTTACAATAGGAGATACAATATCCATGGTCATTTGTGGCAGGATAGATTTAAAAGTAAGGTAATTGACAGCATTGAACAGCTTTTAGCTACCCATAAATATATTAATGATAACCCAATAAAAGCTGAGCTATGTGATGATTCAAGAAATTTTAAGTGGAGCGGTATGTGGTATATTTCCCACAAAATATACACGTTTATGGAACCTCCGGATGTTGTAATTTCAATTTAACTTGATTTTTCATCTTTTTTGGGGACAGAGGATTATGAGAGGATTTTGAAAAACGAAATAAAAAAAGCCGCCCTGTTTAAAGAGCGGTTTTCTATATTATTGATATAGTTTTAACTAGAAGTTTCTGTTTCTTCTTGGTTTCTCAATAGCTTCGTTTACACGAAGTCTTCTTCCACCAAGTTCGGTCTGATCAAGTGCAGAAATTGCAGCAGTTGCAGCATCTTCATCAGTCATCTCAACAAAACCAAATCCTTTGGACTGACCGGTATATCGGTCTTCGATGATTGCTACGGATTCAACTTCTCCGTACTGTGCAAATACGTCTCTGATTTCGTCTTCAGTTGTTGCGTAGTTCATGTTACCTACGTAAATTTTCTTAGCCATTCTTTTCTTCCTCTCTTCATTAATAGAAGCAAACTGTAAATATGAACGCTGTTTATCAACGATAAACTGAACAGAGTTTATCAATAACAGGATTCAATATTTCAACAGAATACATCTTAGAGAGGTAGATAGTCAGGAAAAATCGAGAAGCTGTGATAATGAAAACTCCAATTCAAGAGACAGAAACTTACAGAAACCGTCTCTTTTACGTTCTAGAAGATGTATAACACAACAATTTATCGTAGTCAATACAAAAAAAGTGTTATTACCCACTATTTTTTT